>JAYTHM010000306.1:0-5047 GCA_043732645.1 Frankiales bacterium | reverse complement strand
CCAGCGCCGTCTACGGCATGCCTCAGGCGGCGTTCGCCCTCGACGCCGTCGAGCGGCAGCTGCCCATCGACCAGATGGCCCCGACGCTGCTCAGCCTGGTGGGGCGGGCCACGTGATGGTCGGCCTCACCCGGGAGCAGTTCGACGCGCTCCGCACCCTGCTGGCAGCGGCCGCGGGGCTGGTCTTCGACGACTCCCGCAAGGAGTCGATGTCGTACTCGGTCGCGGAGCGGCTGCGCGAGTCCGGGGCGCGGGACGTCCCGGCGTACCTGCTCTTGCTGGCGGACCCGGCTGAACGGCAGCGGCTGCTGGACGAGGTGACCATCCAGGAGACGCACTTCTTCCGCAACCCGCCCCAGGTGAGGGCGCTGCGATCCCACGTCCTCCCCGACCTGCTGCGACACGCCGACGCCCACGATCGGCGCCTGCGGATCTGGAGCGCGGGCTGCTCGACCGGCGAGGAGCCTTACAGCATGGCGATGATGCTCCGGGAGCTGCTGCCCACACATGCAGGATGGGACGTCAAGGTCCTAGCGACAGATCTGTCGAGTAGGGCCCTCGCTGCGGCTCGCACCGGTCGGTACGGCGCGCGCGCGGTCGCCCTGGCCTCTCCCGAGCAGCTTGCGCAGCACTTCGAACCCGGTCCGAACGGCGCCTATGAGGTCCGACCGGAGGTGCGCGACCTGGTGGAGTTCCGGCACCACAACCTGGTCACCGAGGCGGTCCCGTTCGAAGCATCCGAACGGGTTGATCTGGTTCTGTGCCGCAACGTGACGATCTACTTCGGGCGCGAGACGACCCGGGCCCTGATGGGGCGGTTGCACCAGTGCCTGAGAGACGGCGGCTATCTGTTCCTGGGCCACTCGGAGACGCTTTGGCAAGTCAGCGAGGACTTCCGGCTGGTCCCGCTCGGGACCGGCGAGTCGGCGGCCTTCGTATACCGACGGCTGGACGTGACCGCGGCGCCCCAACGGCAGGCCGTGCTCCCCGACCGGCGCACCCTCGACGAAGGGCCACCGGTGGTGGAGCGTCGCGTCGGCCCGCGCCGGGCGGACCCCGCCAGGTCCGAGTCCTCCCCTTCCGTGTCGCTGGTCTCCGCGGTCGAGCCTGCGGTCAGGACGAGCCCGGATGTCGTGCTCGTGCAGGCACGGGCAGCCCTGTCCCAGGGCCTGTACGACCACGCTGCGCAACTTGCGGCCGACGCCGTAGTCCAGGAGCCTCTGCGGGCCGAGGCGTTCTACCTGCGTGGGCTCGCCCTGGTGGACGCCGGCCGGGACGCGGACGCGCTGGTGGACCTGCGCAAGGCGGTCTACCTCGAGCCGGAGCAGGGGTTCGCGCACTTCTTGCTTGCGGGTGTCCTGGACCGGCTGGGCCACGGCGAGGCCGCCGCCCGGGAGTACGCCGCGGCGGCCGACACGTTGGGGCTGCAGCCGGGGGACGAGACCGCTCCCGAGCTCGGGGGACGTAGCGTGCGGGAGCTGGCGCAGCTGTGCCGTCAGCTTGAAGAACGACTGTCGGCGCGGACCGACGACAGCGCGCAGGCGAGGGGAGTGCGATGAGCGGCCTGGTGACCTTCGTCCTGGGTGAGCGCGACTACGCGACCCCGTTGTCGTCGGTACGGGAGGTCGTCCGCCTCGAGGGCCTGGCCGACCTGCCGGGCATGACGCCACCCTTGGCGGGCGTCCTGGACCTGCGGGGGACGGCCCTGCCCGTGCTCGACCTGCGCCTCGGTACGACCGCCGACAGTCGCGGCGACGTTCTGGTGCTCGAGAGCAACGGTCCCGACCACCTGGTCGGTGTCGCGGTCGACCGCGTGCAGGCCGTGGTCGCCGAGAGCGCCCTCACCGCATCCGGTACGGCCACCGACGAGCTCCCGTCGTACGTCGTGGAGGTCCTTCGCGGCGCCCGCGGTCCGGTCTTCCTGGTCGACCTGCCACGCATGGTCGAGGCGGCCCGTAAGGTGGCGCCGTGAAGAGGGGATCAGGCAAGGGCCTCAAGCGGGCTGCGGATGCGATGTTCGTCCTGGCGATCATGCTGCTGGTCGTGGCGATCGCCACCTCGAGCGCGGTGCTCTACCTGCTGGCCGGAATCTCCGTGCTCGACTCGGTCGTTCTGACGGTCTTCAAGCGCCGGCTGACGAAGGCACGCGCGGCGCACGCGCAACCGTCTCCTACCTCCTGAAACCTGGCCTTCTCCTGCCGCTGACCGGCGACCATCCCCCCATGAGCTCCTCGGGTGCTCACCGTTGTGCTCGCAGTCCGGGAGCAGGTTCTTCACGCTCTGCGACGACTGACCCAGCAACAAGGCCAGCTCATCAGTGATGAACCGGCGCTCTGCAACACCAAAGTGGCCGCCTGGACCCGCCGGCACTGCACCACCAGCTGCCCCAGATGCAGCCCACAGACCTCCGACAAAGGGAGCAGCGACGCAAACTCGGACATGATTGAGTAGTACAAGTGTGCTACGACAGAACGAGGTCAGACCAGGGACCAGCGAGGGGACCGACGTCCTGTCAGACGTACCGCTCGAGGATGCTCGACTCGGCCAGGCGAGACAGACCCTCGCGCACCGAGCGGGCGCGGGCCTCGCCGACGCCTTCGACGGCCTGGAGGTCGTCGATGCCCGCCGCGAGCAGCTTCTGGAGGCCGCCGAAGTGCTCGATCAGTCGGTCGACGATCTGGTTGGGCAGGCGCGGGACCTTGGCCAGCAGCCGGTAGCCGCGCGGGCTCACGGCTACCTCGAGCTGCTCCGCCCCGGCCTGGTGTCCGAGCGCCCGCGCGATGACCGTCGGGTCGAGCAGGTCCGTGCCGGTCAAGGCGTCGAGCTCCGGGAGGATGTCCTCGACCCGCTTGGCCTTCTTGCCGGTGCCGGGCTGCAGGTAGTCGCGCACGATCAGCTCGCGCTCGCCCTCGACGCCCGCCATCAGCTCATCAAGCTGCAGGCTGAGCAGGCGTCCGTCGGAACCGAGCTCGACGACGTAGCCCTCGATCTCGGTCGCGATCCGACGGACCATCTCGAGCCGCTGGCAGACCGCCATCGCGTCGCGGACCGTCACCAGGTCCTCGATCTCCA
The DNA here is from genome assembly GCA_043732645.1 of Frankiales bacterium. Lineage (GTDB taxonomy): Bacteria > Actinomycetota > Actinomycetes > Mycobacteriales > SCTD01 > RYN-111. The sequence goes on along the minus strand of JAYTHM010000306.1, from coordinate 1,976 downwards.
GAGCGGACAGGGTGCCGGCGACCTCGTCGAGGCGCATCTTGTACCGCTCGAGGGTGGCGAGGGCCTGGTTGGCACGGCTCATGATGGCGGCGCTGTCGTCGAGGACGTAGCGGCGGCCGTCGACGTACAGGGCGATGATCTTCATCGACTGGCTGACGCTGATCACGGGGTAGCCGGTCTGCTTCGCGACCCGTTCGGCGGTGCGGTGGCGGGTGCCGGTCTCCGCGGTCTCGATAGTGGCATCCGGGACGAGCTGGACACTCGCCTTGATGATCTTGGACAGGTCGCCGTTCACGACGACCGCCCCGTCCATCTTGGACAGCTCGCGCAGCCGGGTCGCGGAGAAGTCGACGTCGAGGTCGAAGCCGCCCCCGCAGATCGAGGCGACGAGCTTGTCGAAGCCGAGCACGATCAGAGCTCCGGTGTTGCCGCGCAGGATCCGCTCCAGCCCGTCGCGCAGGGCGGTGCCGGGCGCGACCTGGTTGAGCGTCGTGCGCAGCAGGTCGTCGGTCGAGGACGTGGTGGCCACGCGCGTGCTCCCTCCCAGGTGGGTTGATCGTGAGTCTACGGTCGGGGTGGGGTACGGCGGGCTTGGCCGGCCAGTGCGTTCACCGCGCGCAACGCGGTGTCGACGTCGACGACCTCCAGGACCTGCATGCCGTCGGGGGGTGTGCCGCTGCCGGTCGGGACGATGGCGGCACTAAAGCCGAGCCGCGCGGCCTCGGCCAGCCGGCGACCGATCCCCTGGACCGGCCGGACCTCGCCGGACAACCCGACCTCGCCGATCGCGACGAGCCCGCCCGGGACGGGGGACTCGCGGCATGCGCTGCGGACGGCCAAGACTAGGGCCAGGTCGGCGCCAGGGTCGGTGACCCTCATCCCGCCGACCGTGGCGGTGTGGACGTCCTTCTTGGCCAGCTCCGGGGTACCCGCGCGCTTCTCCGTGACGGCCAGGACCATCGTGACCCGACCCGGGTCGAGACCGGATACGGCCCGCTTGGGGCTGTTCTCGCGCGAGCACTCGCTGACGAGCGCCTGGACCTCGGCCAGCAGCGGTCGGCGGCCTTCGACGGTCACCGTGACGCAGGTGCCGGGGACCGGGTGGTCGGAGCGGGACAGGAACAGCCCAGAGGGGTCGGCGAGGCCCTCGATGCCGGTCTCGGTCATCTGGAAGCAGCCAATCTCGTCGGCCGCCCCGAAGCGGTTCTTGACCGCCCGAACCATCCGCAGCGACGAGTGCCGGTCGCCCTCGAAGTGCAGCACGACGTCGACCAGGTGCTCCAGCAGCCGAGGACCGGCGATGCTGCCGTCCTTCGTGACGTGACCGACCAGCACAGTCGCGATCCCACGGTCTTTCGCGACGGCGATCAGCGCGGCGGCGACGGCCCGGATCTGGGTGACCCCGCCCGGGCTGCCCTCGATGTCGAGCGAGCCGATGGTCTGGACGCTGTCGACGATGAGCAGCCCTGGCTGGACCGTGTCGAGGTGGCTCAGGACCGCGGCCAGGTCGGTTTCGGCGGCGACCCACAGGTGCTCGTTGAGCGCACCGGTGCGGCCGGCCCTGAGGCGGACCTGCGCGGCAGACTCCTCACCGGTGACGTAGAGCGTCGGCGACGCCTCGCTGGCGGCCTTGGAGGCGGTCTCGAGCAGCAGGGTCGACTTGCCCACGCCAGGCTCTCCGGCCAGCAGCACGACCGACCCGGGGACAAGACCGCCACCGAGGACCCGGTCGAGCTCACCGACCCCCGTGGGCTTTGAGCGGGCGTCCTCGGCGGACACGTCGCTGATGCGCATCGCGGGGAAGCTCACGGCCCCAGCGGTGACTCGTAACCCCGGGCGCCGGGTCTGGGAGGCCTCGGTGATGCTGCCCCAGGCCTGGCACTCCGGGCAGCGCCCGACCCACTTGGAGACGGTCGTCCCGCACTCCGCGCAGCGGTGCGACGCGCGCTCCTTCGCCGGCCTGGTCACCGGGCTCT
>JAYTHM010000305.1:0-5067 GCA_043732645.1 Frankiales bacterium | reverse complement strand
CGAGCGTCCCCGAAGGTCTCGACCGAGCGCAAGCCCTTGGCTACAGCAAGATCGTCGTGGTCCCGTACTTCCTGTTCGCCGGGGTGCTCCCTGACCGGATCGTCACCCAGGCCCAGGTGTGGGGCCAGGCCACAGGCGTGGAGGTGACCGTCGCCGGGCTGATCGGACCCTCGGAGCGGTTGGCCCAGCTGGTTGCCGACCGGCACGCCGAGATCGCCGGCGGGGACGTGCGGATGAACTGCGACACCTGCATGTACCGCACGCTGATGCCCGGCTTCGAGGGCCGCCTGGGTCAGGCGCAGACCCCCCACGACCACCCCGACGACCCGACCGGGCACGGCCACCATCATCATTGACGAGGGCACCAATGACGAGGGCACCAATGACGAGGGCCTGCGCCACCACGGCGACGCGGAGCTGGCCCCGGGTCTGCTCGACCTGGCCGTCAACGTCCGTGGGAATGCCCCGCCGGCGTGGCTGCTCAGCCGGCTGGAGCGGAGCCTGAAGCTGCTCGCGGCCTATCCGAAGCCCGCGCAGGCGATGAATGCCGTGGCCCGTCGGCACGAGCGGGACGTCGAGGAGGTGCTCGTCACTGCCGGCGCCGCCGAGGCCTTCGTGCTGCTGGCCCGGGCCTTGCGGCCCCATCGTGCCGTGTGCGTGCACCCCGGCTTCACCGAGCCCGAAGCTGCCCTGCGCGCAGCGGGCCACGTCGTGACGAGGGTGCTCCTCGAGGCGCCGTACACGCTCGACCCGGGGCAGGTGCCGGACGATGCCGACCTGGTCGTGGTCGGCAACCCGACCAACCCGACGGGGGTCGTGCACAGCCGACTCGCCGAGCTGTGCCGGCCGGGCCGGGTCACGGTGGTCGACGAGGCCTTCATGGACGCGGTGCCGGGTGAGCCCGACTCGCTAGCCTCCGTCAGGCTTCCCGGGCTGGTGGTGGTCCGCAGCCTGACCAAGACGTGGGCGCTGGCTGGCTTGCGGGTCGGCTACCTGCTGGCCGAGCCGTCGGTCGTGGAGCAGCTCCGGGAGGCGCAGCCTCTGTGGAGCGTCAGCACGCCCGCGCTCGCGGCGCTCGACGCCTGTCTGGCCAGGGGCCCGGTCAAGCAGGCCGAGCGTGAGGCAGGGGTCGTCGCCGACGAACGGGTCCACCTCGAGGGGGCCTTGCGCGACCTCGGGGTCGAGGTCGGTCGGGGGAGCCTGGCGCCGTACCTGCTGTGCCGGGTCCCGGGCCGGGCAGACCTGCGGGAGTCGCTGCGTGAGCAGGGGGTCGCGGTGCGCAGGGGCGACACGTTCCCCGGCCTGACCGGGGAGCACTGGCGCACGGCGGTCAGGGACCGGACGAGCTCCGAGCGGCTGCTGGAGGCGCTCGAGCGGTGCGGTCTGCCCCGGTCTATGGGCTGATCGGGGGGCTGATCGGCCAACCAGGTTGAGCCGAAGGGAGCTGGCCCGGGCGCTCGCCCCGATGTCGTGATCGTGCGGCAGACCCGGCGCGGCAAGGGAAACGCGCTTGCCTGCGGCTTCGAGGCCGTGACCGGTTTCGTCGTCGTCATGCTCGATGCTTCCTGAACGCCATCACCTACGTGCTGTTCGGCACCCGTCCCGGGCCGAGCTCCTCGCCCTGCCGCCAGCGGGAGGCCGCCTGACCTTCAGATCGGCCCTCACGACCGCCAGGCCGTGGGGGACGTCCCCTTCCACCGCGTGAACGCGTGCGTGAAGCTCGCCGTCTCGGCGTAGCCCAGCCGCCGCGCGACCTGATCCACGGGTAGTTGCGCCCCCAGCAGCTCCTCCGCGAGGGCCTCGCGCACTTCCTCCACCAGTCCCCGGTACGACGTGCCTTCGGCAGTGAGCTGACGTCTCAGGGTCCGGACCGAGACGTGCATCCCGTTCGCTACCAGCTCGAGGCCCGGCATGGTCGAGGGGCTGTGGAGCAGGGAGTCCCGGACCCGACCCGCCCAGCCGGTGCGGGCCCGTCGCTGCTGCACCAGCGCCCGGCACTGCGCCTCGGTGGCGGCAGCCGTCAGCTCGTCGGCCTGGGGGAGAGGGAGGTCGAGGAAGGCTGCATCGAGGGTGGCCGTGTTGGTCGAAGCCCCGAACTCCGGAGCCCGGCCGAAGACCCGCTCCCACGGCCCGGGGTCTACTGGGGCGGGCAGCGCCACCGACAGCGCTCGTAGCGGTACGGCGCTCTGTGTGAGCTCGGCGACGATCGTCCGCAGCCCCGCGAGGTCGCGGGCGACGACGAAGCCGCGCAGGTCCGGCGGCACCTCACTGTCGTCGAGGGTGATCGAGAGCTCCGCGGCGCTCTCCTGGATCGACAGGGCGCAGAACGTGAACGACAGGTCGACGAACCGGGCGCCGACGTCGAGGGCGGTGCGCACCGTCGGGCTGCTGGCCAGTGCGAAGCCCCAGATCCCATACGTCGTCAGGTGGTAACGGGTACCCGCCTCGAGTGGTAGGGCCGGGTCCGGCACGGCCGCCTGCAGGGCTCGGAGCACGGCGAGCTCCTGGAAGCCGGTGATCTCGGTGCCGGGGGCCTTCAGTGTCTGGAGAGTCAGACCGGTCCCGCGCAGCAGATCCTCCGGCATCAGCCCGTGCGCTTCACCCAGGCGCGTCAGCAGCAGCGCGCTCGCCGCGCTCCTGGGTGCAGCCCCGGCCATCACCTGGCCGAAACTATCAAGTCGCTGGCCGGGTCGGACGTTCTGCCGCGCTCCGCGCGGATCTAGCGTCCACACGGTGACCAGGGTGACGATCATCGGAGCGGGCTTCAGCGGCATCGGGCTGGCGGTGAGCCTGAAGCGAGCAGGGGTCACCGACCTCGTCGTGCTCGAGCGCAGCCATCAGGTCGGCGGCGTCTGGCGGGACAACACCTACCCCGGCGCGGCCTGCGACGTCGCCTCGCACCTCTACAGCTTCTCCTTCGCCCCGGAGGGCCGGTGGTCGCGCCGGTTCGCGCCGCAGCCGGAGATCTCGGCCTACCTAGAGCGCGTCGCAGGGAACTTCGGAGTGCTGCCCCACGTACGGTTCGGCGCCGACGTCGTGCGGTCGGTCTGGGACGAGCAGCGGCGGGTCTGGTCGGTCGAGCTGAGCTCCGGTGTGGTCCACGAGACCGACGTACTGGTCGCCGCGTGCGGACAGCTCAGCCGTCCGTCGTACCCGGCCTTGGAGGGGGAGTTCGGGGGGACGGCCTTCCACTCCGCGCGATGGGACCACGGACACGACCTCGCCGGTAAGCGGGTCGTCGTGCTGGGCACCGGTGCCAGTGCGATCCAGTTCGTCCCGGAGGTCGCCGCGCAGGCCGCGCACGTCACCGTCCTCCAGCGCTCCGCGCCTTACGTCCTGGCCAAGCCTGACCGTGCCTACGGACCACTCGAGCAGCGGGTGCTCGCTCGCTTTCCCCTGTTGCTCAAGGCAGATCGGCTCCGGACCTTCGTCGTCAACGAGGCCCGCAGCCTCGGCTTCAACACCGACCCACGGCTGATGCGCGGGCACAAGCACCGGTTCCTCAAGCACCTGGCGCGCGAGGTCGCCGACCCCTCGTTGCGGGCCACCCTCACCCCCACCGACCCCATCGGCTGCAAGCGGATCCTGCAGAGCAACACGTGGTACCCCGCTCTGGTCCAGCCGCACGTTGACGTCGTCACGCAGGACGTCGTGCGGCTGGTGACCTCGGGCGTCCAGACCGCCGACGGTGTGGTGCACGAGGCCGACACTCTCATCTACGGAACCGGCTTCACCGCGACGGAGCTGCTCGTCCCGATGGAGGTCATCGGTCCCCATGGCACGCTCAGCGATGCGTGGGAGGACGGAGCCGAGGCCTACCTCGGGTCGGCCGTTGCCGGGTTCCCCAACCTGTTCCTGCTCTACGGCCCCAACAGCAACCTGGGTCACAACTCGATCATCTTGATGCTCGAGAGCCAGTTCGCCTGGATCACGCAGGCCATCTCCCGGGTCGTGCCTGGCGGCAGCGTCGAGGTCCGGCCGGAGGTGCAGCGCACCTTCAACGCCTGGCTGCAGCGTCGCCTCGGGGGCACCGTCTTCGCTGGTGGTTGCACGAGCTGGTACATCACCGCCTCCGGTCGCAACACCCAGAACTGGCCCGGTACGACGCTCGACTTCCGCCGCCGTACCCGTCGGCTGCGAGAGTCCGACTTGCTCGTGCGTCGGCCAGCTCAGGAAAGCGATCAGATCGGCCTAAAGGTGCTGACGTGAGAGTCCCGCTCCCTCTCGTGCGCCGGGTCCTGCAGTGGACGGCCCGACCGATGTTCGGGCCGCAGGTGCCGGTACGGGCGCAGCGCGTGTTCATGGACGCGGCGTCGCGGGCACATGCCGTGCCCAAGCAGGTCGTCGTCACCGACATGGTCCTCGGCGGTCGGCCCGTACGCCGCTTCGCCGTCCCGGGCGCGACCGAGGCCGGAGCGGTCCTCTGGGCGCACGGCGGCGCCTTCATCACCGGCTCCCTGGTCAGCCACGGGGCCTTCGCAGGCCACCTCGCGGTGGCCTGCGGTGCACCGGTCTACTTGCTCGACTATCGGCTCGCACCGGAGCACCGGCACCCAGCGGCCGTGGACGACCTCGTTGCTGCCCTCGCGCTGGTGCCCGAACCACGGGTCGTGCTGGGCGGGGACTCCGCCGGAGGGAACCTGGCCCTGCTCGCCGCCCCCCGCGCCGAGCGGGAGCTAGCCGGGCTCGCGCTGGTCAGTCCGGTCGTGGACCTGACCCTCGCGAGCAGTGCGGCCTGGAACGGTCCCGACCCGCTCATCCGCACGGCCTGGGCGAAGCAGGGCGTCGCGGCCATGTTTGGCGGCCGGCTACCAGAGGTGGTCGACCCGACGGTGCCCTGCGTCGTACACGTGTCGGAGCAGGAGCGGCTGCGCCCGGAGGGCGAGGCCCTCGCCCGTCGCATCGGAGCCGAGCTGGTCGTCGTGCCCGAGGCCTGGCACGACATCCACCTGCAAGCCGGCCTGGTACGCCGGGCCGACGAGGCTGTCGCCGACCTCGGAAGGTCGATCCGGCAGCTCCTGGCCTGACGCCGGTGGGCTGGTCCGAGCCCGGGCGACTACTGTCGGG
>JAYTHM010000304.1:0-5068 GCA_043732645.1 Frankiales bacterium | reverse complement strand
TTCGTCGCCGCCTTGGATCCACACGGCGGACGCCGGGTCGGTGCGGGTCGGGCGGCCAGCGCGAAGGACCTGCCCGGTGGTGCCGTCGATGGTCAGGCCCCCGCGGTAACGGACCGGGCTCTTCATCACCTTCCCGTCGCCGTAGATCGTGCTGGCTTGGTTCGGGCTGCCGTAGGTGACGTCGACGTTCGGGTCGAGCCGGCCCTGCTCTTTCGCCTGGGCGACCGCGAGAGGCAGGTACAACTCCTCGACGGCCTCGAAGTACTGCTTGTTGACACTGGACCAGTAGTTCCAGTGGTTACGGTCCGGGCCTTGCCGACGGGCCTTCACGACGGGCCTGAGCGCATCGACGGTGGCCTGCCCGGCGGTCCGGGCGACGTCCTGGGCTCGCTCGCGACCCTGGCGGCCCGACTGCCCCAGGCCCTGTCTCAGCTGCAGTCCTTCCTGGCCCGTGAGCAGACCGCCGGGCGGGTCCAGATCGTCGACGGCGAGCACGCCGGTGACCCCGCCGCGGCCGTGGCCTCCCTGACCAGTCAGCTGTCGGGCGCGGCCAGCAGCGCCGAGGCGCTGCAGCACGCCCTCCAGCAGGCGCACGCAACCGTCACCTGGGCCGCCCGCACCGACCAGCACTGACACTGACACCGCCGCCGGAGGACTGCTGCAGCCAGTGTCACCCCTGCCATTCCGACCAAGATCAAACGTGTCACACCTCTTGCACCCTGGTCCGATATGATTCGTTGCTACGAAACGAGACGGGCGGGGTGGTGTCGAAGATGACGGCCGGCAACGACCCGGAACCGGTGGCCACCGCGACTGGAGCAGGCCCGCCAGCAGCAGCTACGAACCGGCGTCGGCGGCCCGGGCAGGTCCTGCTCTGCGGCTGGTGCGCGGGCCAGATCACCCTGCGAGCGACCGGCCGGACCCCCAAATGGTGCTCCGACACCTGCCGACACCGAGCCTGGGAAACAAGCCGCGCCGCCGCCAGCGGAGCCGCCGCGGTCCGGGTCATGGACCGCACGATCGAAGTTCAGGTGCCCGTCATCGTCGTGGAACACGTCCAGGTCCCCACCACCCCCAAGGGACCCGGCTGGGCCCCAGCGCTGCATGAACTCGCCGCTCAGATCGACACCGGGAAGATCTACGACCGCGACCTGACCGCCCTCACCGGCGGTGTCGACGCACTGATCACCGCCCTGAACCGACGCCCCAGCCCACGCCGACACCACTGACCCACCCGCCGCTCCCACGCCCCGGGACGTGACGCGGGACGTCCCGCGAGTAATGGACCCCAGCTCCTGGCAGGTCGCTGTCGCCGAGGGCGAGGACGGCCGCCGCAGGCGGCCGCCCGCAGCCAGCGGCCCTTGATAGTCGTAAAGAAAATCCTCACACACACACGCCGAGCGTCCGGCCGCGAGTTCCAAGGCGAGTCGACCAGGACAGGGCGCACTAGCCCGTGAGCAAGGCGCCGACGCCAATGAGCACAACGAGCGCACCGACGCCGATACCGAACCCGAGCGCGAGGCGCATGCCCCGAGCGAGTTCGGCGCGATCCCCTTCGCCGCGCAGACGCGACCGAACTAGCGCATCGGTCGTTCGAGTCAAGAAACCACCGCTCTTTCTCAACGTCCAACAGACGTAGGCGACGGCAACCCCCGCTGCGATCGTGCCGAGTCCCTGCCCGAGATCTCGCGTGGACATGATCACCAGCCCGGCGCGTTGAAGGGAGCCCTGAAGTTGTAGCCCTGGTTGACCCCAACATTGTGGCCAGCACCGAAGCCGACGCCGACCTCGGTTGCGAAGTCGTTGGCGTTGGTTCCGCCCTCATTGCCCCACGTCTCACCAACCGATGGCCCGGCAATACCGCCAACCACAGGGAGGTAGCCGCTGACCGTTAGGCCAGCGCCGTGAATGAACTGATCGGTTTGGCACGCTGACGGGGTTGCGCTCTGGTTGATCCAACCGGCGCGAGCCGATCCGGACACGCCCGCGATACCCCCGCCGACTTCCGGTCCGTAGTAGATCTGGCCGTACCGCGTAATCGTGACGTTGAACCCGCCTCCGAGCCCGAGGTGCCCCTCGAAGTCATCCAGGCAGCCGTCCAGTCCGTCCCAGCCTGTCAGTTCGTAGTGCTCGGTGACGATCTCCTGCACCGGCAGTTCAGCGAAGGTCATGTCGGCCTCTCCCGATGTCCACAGAATTAGTTCGCCGGTCGCGGAAGCTGACTCGACACGCAGCGAAGCGGCTGGCTTGTCGGTCTCGGGCCAACGAACGACCTCGACTGTGCAGCCAAGGACCTCCCAGCGCGAACGGCGTTGTGCGACGGCGTCGTCAAGCAGGTCAAGGCAGGACGGCGCAACGGCATGGCCGCCAGCGTGGTCAAGAAGTGCACCAATGAGTTCCTCGCTAGCTCGACCCACCGCGGGGTCCTCACCGCAAGCGAACGACCGTACGAGCGGAAGGAGCGCCCTGACGTGCCGGGCGATCTCCTTCTCGGGGTTGTGGACCCTGCCGTCTGCGGTACGAAACTCCGGTTCCTCGCGGGTCCACAGGTAGCAATCAGTGAGGACAGAGAGCGCCGCAGACAGTGACCACCCCGTGAGCGTGGGTACGAACTCCGCGAGTAGGCGGACACCTGGAACCATCGCCGGGTAGGGCGTGCCGCTGTGGTTGTGGCCGAGCGCGTCCATCAGCCGGTTGTAGGCAGCGCCGGACGCCTCTGCGGTGCCAGCGCTGGCAAGCGCCTTGAACGCTGGCGGCACCTGGTCTGGGCGGTACCCATGCCGACGGTCGGGTGTCGGGACGTCCCACAGCGCCCAGTCCACCGCGCGAACCTGCGAGAGGAACTCGACTTTGGGCTTGGTCACGTTCTGGTGATCGGCTTACCGGGTCACCCAGTCAATCACACCGGACGGTCGAGTGGGCACTGGCGTTTCCCTAAAACGTAAAGTATCTTACGGTTATGAGAACTCCCGCTCCGACGCTCCTACCTCTGCTGCGATCGCAACGCCAGGGCGAACTGCTCGCGCTGCTGTTCCTGCACCCGGACCGCGAATACACCCTGACCGAGGTCGCAGACATTCTCGGGACAAACGTGAAAGCCGTCCACGCAGAAGCGGAGCGTCTGGTCGGCTCAGGGATCCTTCACGACCGCCGGGTTGGACCCGCTCGGCTTCTCCGAGCCGCAACCGACACGATCCTCGCGCGACCGCTGACCGATCTGCTCGCTGTGACGTTCGGCCCTGTGCCGGTCCTGAACGAAACACTGCCGAGTGTTCACGGAGTGATCCGGGCGTTCATCTTCGGGTCGTGGGCGGCCCGCTACTGCGGCGAACCGGGACCCGTACCGAACGATGTGGATGTTCTCGTCGTCGGAGACGCCGACCTCGACGACCTTGATGTAGTAGCGCGGACCGCCGAAGACGTGCTTCGCCGGTCCGTGAACGTGCGCCGGGTCCGCGAGGTGACGTGGCTCGCCCCTGAGGGAACCGATCCGTTCCTCGACTCGATCCGACAAGCCGCGCTCGTCGAACTTCGAGCCGCCGCGAGCACCCCGAGCGCAGCATGAGATGGGAAACGGGTCGAGCGATCATCGACCAGATGCTCGCGGACCGGGAACTCCAGAAGGTCAACCCGAGCAGGGACCACGCCGACCGACTCTTGGACGAAGCCGAGCGGCACCTGCTGTCGGCAGAAGCCCTTGCCGAAACCGACCCGGAGGGCTCCTACCAGTTGCTCTACGACGGCGCCCGCAAGTCCCTAGTCGCGATCCTGGCAAACGAGGGACTGCGACCGACTTCGACCGGAGGCCACACAGCCGTCTTCCGTGCCGTATTCGCACAACTTGAACCGCCGATGGGAAAAGAACTGCGCCCGTTCGATCGGATGCGTCGGCAGCGCAACGCCGTCGAGTACCCAGCCACGGACGCGACCCCGATCCTCCCGCAAGACGTCATGGACGAACTGCCCAAAGCCCGCGACATCCTGAACGTGGCTCGAAAAGTCTTCGACAGCATGTCCCCGTACTAACAGCCACCAAAGGCACCGGGATGTCGTCTCGGACCCTGCTCGGCGTTTCGTATACAGCCGATGTCCGTTTCGCACCCCCGCTCCGGGGACCGTGTTCACGCGGGGATCGGACTTCTCAACACACCCCCCGCCTTGTGCATAGCCCGAGCCGTCCGCATCTCAAGCCGATAGCCCAGCGGTGCCAGCCACTTCCTCACACTGGCCTCCGCACCCCTCGAGCTGAGCCTCGTCCACCTACGTCGCCTCCTCGGGGTCCGACGGGTGAAACAAGCATGAGGTCCAAGGGCTGTCAGTCGCGGCTCGCAGGCCTCGCCACCTAGTCGCCGTTGCGTCGCCGCGAACATCCGCTCTGCCGCAAGGGGCCATCCGCTTCTGTTGCAGTGACGAACGAAGGTCGGGTGGAGCACCGGTCTGGGACGTTGAGTGCATGGGTTCGGTGTTTCCCGCCGCCGCGTCCGACCGCTTTCGGGGCGGTCACGGCATGCCCGCCGGTGACGTGTGTCGCGTCCGTCCTGCCGATGAGCGTTGGCGGCGGGTCCTCAGGCGTGGTCAGCCCGGGCGTACATGGGCAGCTTGAACAGGAGCAGGAAGGTGACAGCCAGTGACGCCAGGCACGCCCAGGCGGTGATTGCCAGCGCATGGGTGGGGAGATGCGCACCGAACGCTGCAAAGAAGATGGTCCCGAGGACTGCGACCCCCAGGGCGCTGGAGAGTTGCTGGACGGCTTCGAGTATGCCTGAGGCGGAGCCGTCCTCGTCGAGGCCGACCGAAGCCATGATGAAGTCGAAGAGCTGGTCCAGGCTTGACCCGGCCCCCAGACCGATCAGGAACAACGAGGGCGCCAGATCCCACGTGGAGACGGCGCTAGTAGACCGTCGCGGTTTAACTTTGGTGTGTTGGGTAGAGGTGGCGGAGTTTGATGCGGGCGTCGTCGGTGGTGAACTGCCAGTCGACCTGACGCTGGGCGGTGTTGGTGGCGTGTTGCCAGGCGTGGAGTTCGGTGTTGAGGACGTCGAGGTCCTCAAGACGACGGTCCAGGCAT
>JAYTHM010000303.1:0-5074 GCA_043732645.1 Frankiales bacterium | reverse complement strand
CGGGGTCGCGCCGGATCGGCAGGCTGTTGGCGACCAGGGCCATCACCGACTCCCCCGGTGTTGGGACCGTGGTGGCCCATCCGTCAGGGCTGTACGCGACGTCGACGACGAGGTGGACCTTGCGACTCGGGCCGTCCGGGCTGGCGCTGCCGTCGGGCTGGTGTCGGGCCGTCCCGGTAGCGGTCCGCATCGTCATCAGGCGCGGGTAGGGCCACACCGCCCCGTCGGTGTCGATCAGCGCGAACTCGTCACTGAGGTAGGTCGCGCCGTGTTTGAGAAGGGCCTTCACCAGGGTGGACTTGCCGCTCATCGACGTGCCCGGGATGACGATCGCCCGGTCCTCCCACGCCACCACCCCAGCGTGTACGGCACTGCGGTCCTCGAGCCTGGCCGCAACGAGCAGCTCGACCCGACTCGCCCCGGCCCGCAGGATCTCCGGACCGCTCGGGCCGGACACCGTCAGGTCGTCGGGCAGGTGGATGGTGAGGATGCCGTCCTGCTCGACGATCCTCGCCTCCGCGACCTGTCGGCCGTCGCGCTCGAAGAACGGCGGGAGCGCCTGGTCGAGCAGGTCCAGTAGCGCCGCCTCGCCCTCGACCTGGACCGCGATCCCACGCCAGCCCATCAGAGGCTTCACCCCACATATACTAGTGCTGTCAGGCCGACCGCTGCCGGCCGTTGCCTCAGCGGCGGAACCGACGTACCAGCACGGCGATGCCGATCGCGACGGACGGCGGGACGCCGAGGTCGGCGATGGCCAGGCCGTGGCTGCCGACCCCGACGACGACAGGTCCCTCGTAGGCGTTGTGAAGGTGCAGCCACACCGCCTGCCCGACGAGCAGGACCACAGCGGCGATGACCGAGCTCCGGCCCGGTGCCTGCCGACGGGTCAGGACCACCACGAGGGCGATCGCCAGCAGCCCCAGAGCGATCGCCAGCCAGCGCTCGCGGTCGAGGGTGTTGTCGAGGGTCAGGCCGGGGCCGACGGTTCCGGGCACACGCAGAAGAAAGCTCACCGTGAGATCTTCGCTTACTGGCCGGGGCGGGCTGCTGCGGGCACAGGCACCGTCCGCCTTGCCGCTGTACCGATCGTGGGCTTCGACGGCCTAGCGGCCGTAACGCCGCGACGGCGTAGCAGCTCCTCGATCAGGTGGGGGTGGCGGCGCACGCGGCCTATCGGCAGCGAGCCACCGACTGTGACCCGTTACCGGCGGGCGTGGATCGACAGTTGATCCGGGCACGGCGAACCCCCGGGTACTTCCTCCACAGCCGGGGCTTGGACCGGTGCTGCAGAGGGCCGGCTGGACAAGTGCCGGCACCCGGGGGTCTGGTGCCTGTCGAGGATTCGCCGTACGCCGTCTGGGCGTGCGGTGGTCCCGCGTGCTGACGTGCCTAGATCGGCGTCCTAGCGGACAGCCACCTCACGAGTCCTAGAAGTACACAACTAGGGATCACCTCCTCTCACGTGGAAGGCAACGGTACGACGCGTTCGCCGATCCGTCACCTCCGATTGCGGGGTCGTGATGTGAGGGGTCGGCCCGCAGTCCGCCGGCAGGCTCCACGAGGAGCTCAGCTCCGGCGAGTAGGCCTGCTGGCGCGGCAGGTCAGCGCAGGAGGGAGGCCTCGAACGCGTCCCGGAGGTCGACAGTCACCGGGCCGACGCCCAGCTCGCGACCGTCAAGGGACACGACGGGCGCGACGCCCCGCACGCTGGACAGCAGCATGACCTCGTCCGCGGCGTGCAGCTCACCGACCGTCACCCGACGGACGTCGGAGGGCACCTGGTCCAGGGCGAGGACGGCCCCGAGCGTCGTACCGGCGAGGATGCCGACGGACGTGGGTGGGGTGACGAGGACGCCGTTGACGATGAGCGCGACCGTCGCCGTCGGGGCCTCGAGCAGCTCGCCGTCGCTGGACACCCAGATCGCCTCCTCGGCGCCGAGGGCCCTGGCGTGCCGCAGGGTGGCCATGTTGATGGCGTACGAGGTCGACTTCACCCCGCCCAGCAGGTAGGGCGCCTCGGCCCGCTGGGCGGCTGTCACCCCCAGCGTGAGGGTCACAGCCGGTACGCCGAACGTGCGCCCCCGCACCGCGTCGGCAGGGATGTCGGTGACCAGCGCGAAGCCCAGCGGCGGTGGGCCCTTCGCGCAGACCAACCGCAGGACGCCCTCGTCGACGCCGTCGCAGGCCGTGAGGGCGAGGTCCTCCCACCCTTGCGGAAGTGTCAGGTCGAGGCGGTCGGCGGAGACGGCAAGGCGCGCGAGGTGAGCGGCCAGGAAGGCCGGCCGACCGCCGCTGATCCGGAGCGTCTCGAAGACCGACTCGCCGCGCAGGACGCCGAGGTCGTCGGCGCGCAGCAGCGGAGTGGCCGGATCCACCCGGCGAAGGCCCTCGAGGAGCACCAGGTGCGACATGGCCCTCACGCTAGCGACGCGCACCGTCGGCCTCGAGTGACCGGCGCCTCGCCGTCACACGACCGACGCGTTGTCGCGCCGGAACGCACCCGGAACGCACCCGGGACGTAGCCTCACAGTCATGGGTCGGAGTGTGGAGACGGGCGCGCAGTGGCAGGCTGAGCTCCGCGCGCGCGGATATCGCCTGACCGCCCAGCGGCAGCTGGTCCTGGAGGCCGTGGGCGAGCTCGGGCACGCGACGCCTGAGGAGATCTCGGCGGCCGTCCGGCGTACCGCGTCGGGGGTCAACATCTCGACGGTCTACCGCACCTTGGAGCTGCTCGAGAAGATCGGCCTCGTGCGGCACACCCACCTCGGGCATGGGGCGCCGACGTACTCGGTGTCCACCAACGACGACCACGTGCACCTGGTCTGCCGCGACTGTGACGGGGTCGAGGAGGCCTCGACCGACCTGGTCGCGGACGTCGTCCAGCGCCTGGCCGCTGAGAAGGGGTTCTCGGTGGATGTGGGCCACTTCGCGCTCTTCGGGCGCTGCCGGAGCTGTGCCCAGGCCTGAGCGACGCGACCCAAGCAGCACCGGTCATGGCTCGTCGACCGATCGGCAGCTGGCCCGGCCGGGAATCCTGCGGTGGTGTGGGGCTTTGATCCTGGTGTGAGTTCTTCCTCTGGTGTCCCTGCTGATCCGCCCGACGCCGGTGTGGCCGGCCACTACGGTGACCCCTACCTCGAGCAGCGCCGGCTGTCCTCCGGCGTAGGCGTGGTCGACCTGTCCCATCGGCCCGTGCTGCGGGTCACCGGGCCGGATCGGCTGTCCTGGCTGCACACGCTGCTGTCTCAGCACGTCGCGTCCCTGGCTCCCCGGGAGTCGACCGAGGCCCTGGTGCTGTCCCCTCAGGGGCACGTCGAGCACCACCTGCAGCTGGTCGAGACCGGCGAGGAGGTCCTCGCGCATCTCGAGCCAGGGACCGGTTCTGATCTGCTCGCCTTCCTGGAGCGGATGCGCTTCATGCTTCGTGTGGAGGTCTCCCTGGCTGAGGACCTCGCGGTCGTTTGGACCCCCTCCGCTCCGTCCGAGTCCGGCGGCGCGGGCGTCGGTGATGGTGTGGGCACAGCGACGGGCTTCGGGCGCTACCTGCTGCTGCCTCGCGCTGACGCTCGGGCCCTGGTCGACGTGGCCGTGGCCGACGGCACCGCCGCAGGCGCTATGGCCCACGAGGCGCTGCGGGCCGCCGCCCGTCGACCCCGCTTCGGCCTGGACACCGACCACCGCACGCTCCCCCAGGAGGTCGGCTGGCTGGTACGCGCCGTTCATCTCGACAAGGGCTGCTACCGCGGTCAGGAGTCCGTTGCTCGCATCTACAACCTCGGCCGCCCCCCGCGCCGGCTCGTGCTCCTCCATCTCGACGGCAGCGACTCTGAGCTCCCCGTGGCTGGTGCCCCCGTCTTGCTCGGGTCCCGCGAGGTCGGTCACGTCGGTACGGCGGTACGCCACTTCGAGCTGGGCCCGCTGGCCCTGGCCCTGGTCAAGCGGACCGTCCTGGACGACACCGAGTTGACAGTGCAGGGTCCCGCGGGTCCGATCGCCGCCGCCGTCGACTCGGCCCCGGACGACGTCCATGTTCCTGACTCCCCGGCCCGCGCCGCCGCCGAGGCCCGCGCCGGTCTTCTCCGCCTCCCCCGCTGACCCCGCCATTCGGCACTCATGCCTGCCGAATCTGACAGCGTCACCGCACGTCAAGGGGACCCAAGTCCGAAGCCGAGCTGGGTGGATTGGCGGCCGCCCTCTCGTGAGGTCCTAGAAACTCAAGGGGCGCCGCGCTCGAGTGATAGGACGTCCCTGGGGCCCGGCGGGTCTACTCGCCGCGGAGGAGGGGTCGAACAGGAAGCCACGCTGGTCCTCCCCGTAGATGACTTGTTCTTTCCAGCGCAGCTCGATGCGGTACCCGCCCCCCTCACACCCGTGATCGAGCGAAAGGTACTGCCAGTTGCCCAACCGAGAAGAACGGCGTAAGGCGGCTATCAGCGCCACGTCTCGGCGGTTCACGGCGCATCAGACCGAGTCTGTCTGTGCCTCAGCAGTCGTGAGTGGTGTCGGTGGATGCGTCGTATACGCACTGGGCACCGACCCAGGTGGATCGCACACCCAGATTCACGATGTCCTGCGGTGCGGTGCTATAAGGGTCGTCGGAGAGTTCCACAAAGTCGGCGAGAAGGCCGGGGGCGAGCCTGCCCTTGGCCTTCTCCTCACCGGAGGCGTAGGCGGACCCCGTGGTGTAAAGAGCGATTGCCTGCTCTACCGTGATCCTTTGGCTCAACCCGATGGAGGCACCGTCGAGCGCTCGTCGGTCGGTGCAACTGGTGATCGCTGCCAGCGGCTCGAAGGGTCCGCACGGGTAGTCACTGGATCCGGCGACCGGGATGCCGGCGTCAAGCATCGTCCGATGCGCGAACAGCCGATCGAGGCGCTCCTCGCCGTAGTAGCCCACGAGCTTGTCGCCGTGGAAGCGAGCGTAGGAACCGAAGGGGACCGCAACCAGGCCGAGCGCGGCAATCCGACGGACGATGTCGTCGTCGATCAGGCTGCAGTGCTCGATGCGGTGGCGCAGCGCTGGCGCCCCCTCGCGGCGGGCCGCCTCGTGGGCATCCAGGAGCAGACGGAT
>JAYTHM010000302.1:0-5087 GCA_043732645.1 Frankiales bacterium | reverse complement strand
ACTGCATCACCCGGCCCGACGACCACTCTGCGCCTATCAGCAAGCGCGGCTTCATCCCGCGCTACGTCTTCCCTGACGGCGAGCTGCCCGGTGTGGGGCGCCTCGTGCGGGAGCTGCAGCGCTCCGGGCTGGAGATCCGTCACGAGGAGAACCTGCGTGAGCACTACGCGCTCACCTGCCAGGCCTGGTGCGGCAACCTCGACGCGCACTGGGACGAGGCCGTCGTGGAGGTCGGGCTTGGCACCGCGCGGGTCTGGGCGCTCTACCTGGCCGGGTCACGGATCGCCTTCGAGACCGGTCAGATCCAGCTGCACCAGGTGCTCGCCGTCAAGTCCGTCGACGGTGACTCGGGCATGCCGCTACGAGGTCTTGAGAAGGTAGCTCCCCGAGAGGTCTCAGGGCTGGTACGGAGTCGGCGTCCGGTTGACCGGCCGCACCGGTGAGATCGGGGCGTCCCCGGTCCCACGCGGACCCGTCCACGGACCGGGGACCGCGTCGAGACTGTCCATGAGGGCGTACGCGACCGCCTCGTAGTTGATTCGCCAGCCGCGAAAGTCCGGCCAGGCCTGCTCGGGTGTGCGCTCCATCGGGAAGCTCGTCGAGGCGATCCGGGCGATGCCGGCGAGGTAGTCGTCATAGGTCAGCTGCAGGGCGGTGTCCGGGTCAGGGTCGTGGTCGACCTCCAGGCCCAGGGTGTCGGCCAAGGACCGCAGCGCCAGGAAGCCCATCCGCAGGCACAGGCGGGCCTCGACGATGGGAGCTCGACCCGGGGACAGGGCCATCCAGAGGGCGGCTGAGTCGAGCACCGCGACCTGCGCGACGAGCCACGAGCTCAGGTGCGCAGGCGAACGGAACCGGGTCAGCACCCGGTAGTTGGTGTGGCTCTCCGACAGGTCCGCGGCCCACCGCTCCCAGCCGAGGTAGAAGGCGTCCATGACGGCCCCGTCGTCGTTGACGCCGAATCCGAAGCGGGTACGGGCCAAGATCTCCGGCCCCCAGGCCGGCGTCCCGGCCCGGCTGGCCAGCAGCGTCACTTCCGTCTCGCGGCGGTTGAACGCCGAGTAGAGCGTCGGCAGGTAGCCGATCTGGAGCGCTACCACCACCAGGCCGGTCGAGGCCGCGAGGTAATCGATCAGGGTGACGGTCGCGTGGCTGGGCGCAATGTAGCCCAGGGTGAACAGCGAGGAGCCGGCCTGAGCGAACGCGTGTCCGAAGCCCTGCTCGTCGAAGCTCTGCAGTACCAGCGCGAAGCCCAGGTAGAACAGCACCAGCCAGGTCGCGAGCTGCAGCAAGATCGTGGTCGAGGCCTGGCTGGCAAGGCGTCGGTCGCGGCTCTGATAGTCGCGGACCTTGTGCGTCGCCATCCGGTAGCTAGCGTTGACGGCGCGGTCGACAACCAGGGTGATCCGGTCACGGGAGCGGCGCGGCACGACCAGGGTGGTGATGACGCTCGCCCAGGTCAGGACGACAACAAGCACACCGAGCACGGCACCGACGACATCCACGCCGATAAGTCTGCCAGCCTGACCAGCGGGACTAGTTGCCCCAGTTCGCGAAGGGGATGTTCCAGTCGGACATGCCCGGGTCGGACAGTTTCGGCGCCGCCGACGCGTGGATGATGTCAACGACGTCCCCGCGCTTGGCCTGGTCGAAGAACCAGGCGGAGTCGGCGGGCGAGACGTTGACGCAGCCGTGGCTCACGTTGCGGACGCCCTGGTCCTTGACGCTCCAGCCGGCCGAGTGCACGAACTCGCCGCTGTAGGAGATCCGGACGCTGTTGGGGACCTTCTCGAAGTAGCCGTCCGGGCTGTTGCGCGGGATGCCCACCGTCGCCGAGTCCATGACCTTGAGCTTGGTTTTCTCGAGCACCAGGTGGACGCCGCCCTGCGTGGGATACTTCTCGCGGCCGGTACTGACCTTCACGGTCCGCACGAGCGTCCCGCCAACCACGACCCGCATGACGTGCCCGGTCACGTCGACCGTGCTGACCACCCTTGACCCGATGCCGTACGACGTGTTGCGCACGCCCTCGCCCCACGTCCCATCGGACAGGTGGAGCTGGTGGAAGTCGGCGTGGACTTTGATCGTTGAGTGGGCGGCCCAGTACGAGGGGCCGCGGTAGTGCAACTCGGTCGGTGACATCCAGCGCCAGGCGCCGGTGACGGCCGGGCTGGCGGTGACGTGCAGTCGCTGCTCCACGGCCGCCCGGTCAGCCTCGCCGCTCACGGCCCGGTCCAGGGTCACGATGACCGGCATCCCGACGCCGACGACGTTGCCGTCACCGGGGCTGAGGACGGCGTGCAGAGTCTTCGACGGTGGTGTCGTGCGGGTCGACAGGGCGAGCGTGCGCTCCTTACCCGCCTTGTCGAGCACCGTGGCCGTGACGGTGTACGTGGAGGCCGGGAACAGGGTCGTCGCCGAGGTCCAGCCGGTGGCGGTCAGCTCACCGTCGACGGCGGTGCCGTTGGGGGCGACCGCTGTCACCCTCGTGAAGGTGCCGTCGGTGACGGCGAGCGACAGCGGTCGGTCCCACGCGACCTTGCCGGCGCGCTGGCCGACGGTCGTGACGATCGGGACCGGTACCGGTTGCTCGGCTGCCACCTGAACCGGCGCCGCGGACGCGGACCCGGCCTTGTGGGTCGTGGCCCAGCCGACCCCGCCGCTGAGCGCGACGGCACCAGCGAGCAGGCCGAACAGGACCCGCGGCCGGACGCGGCTGGCCCTGGACGGTGTCTCTGGTGTCGTTGGTGCGGTGGTCATGCTGGAGGTCCCCTCGCGCGCCGGGTCGGTCAGAGACCGGCGTCGTGTGCGCCATCTTCTTTCAGGACGTGCGGTGACAGCAAGAAGTTGCGTGTTAGCCGTGTCACCTTATGGTGACTGTTTCCTGGTGGCCAGGGGCTGATGAGCCACGATCACCCAGGCGAGGCAGGGCCCACGGTCATCCGGCCGCGCAGCACCAGGCCGCGGTGCGTTCCAGGGAGCAGCCAGCCCGCCAGGTCACCGGTGCTCTCGGTCTCGACGACGACACTGGCCAGCCGTGAGCGGAACACCAACCGGGTGACAGAACTGCTGACCGCACCGGTGCCGTCGACCTGGGTCGAGCCGAGCCGGCCAACCGAGGGCAGCCACGGCCCCGCCGGTCGGGCTGTCGCCCTGACGCGCCAGCCGTCGCCCCGGACCACCCGGTCAAGGGCTCCACCGCTGAAGGTCGCCAACGTCTTGGGCAAGGACCAATGCGAGCGCCCGCCCTGGACCGACGGCACGCTGTCCACGGCGATGAACGCAACGTGCACCCTGGCCAGGACTCTCCGGTGCAGGGCACCTGCCAGCAGTTGCGGGCTGGCGAGGATCTCCGAGTACGGACCGACGGGGGTGTCGAGGTAGGTGACGAAGGCGCTGACGGTCACCTTTGGCCCCGCCGGTAAGCCCGGCGGGAGCAGGGCCTGAGCCGCAGGGGTTGCCCGATGCCACCACACGATGGCCTCGACCCGGCAGTCCCACGGAGGGGCCGGCGTGCTTGCCGGGAGCTGCCCGGTCATGCTGTCGGGGAGGTGGGACTCCGGTACACCTGGCAGGTCCGCTCGTATCACCAACCCAGTGTGCGCGAGACTGGTGTCGCACACAGCAACCCGGGCTAACGAAGGACAAGCATGAGCGAGTGGGGTCGGGTCACCGACGACGGGACGGTCTTTGTGAAGACCGCCGACGGAGAGCGGGCCGTGGGGTCCTGGCACGCCGGTACGCCGGAGCAGGGACTGGCGCACTTCGGGCGGCGCTACGAGCAGCTCGCGACCGAGATCACTCTGCTCGAGCAGCGCCTGCGCAGCGGGGCGGGCGACCCCCGTCAGGTCGCGACGAGCGCGGAGCGCCTTCGTGAGGGCCTGCCCACCGCGGCAGCCGTCGGTGACCTCGAGTCTCTCGGCCGCCGCGTCGACGGGCTGTTGGAGCAGACCGCCGGGGCCGTGGAGGAGCACAAGGCCGCCCGCGCAGCCGCCAAGGAGGAGAACGCCGCCAAGCTCGCTGCCCTCGCCGACGAGGCCGACAAGCTCGCCGCCTCCTCGAGCTGGAAGGACTCTGGAGAGCGGCTGCGGACCCTCGGGCAGGACTGGAAGCGCGTCGCGGGCGTCGACAAGAAGACCGCCGACGTCCTCTGGGAGCGCGTTGCCGCCGCCCGGGCGAGGTTCGGCGAGCGCCGTACGGCGCACTTCGGCGCCCTCGAACAGCAGCGCAGCGTTTCGCAGGAGCGCAAGCAGAAACTGGTCAAGGACGCCGAGAAGCTGTCGACGTCGACCGACTGGAAGGCCACCGCCGATGCGTACAAGTCGCTCATGGCGGACTGGAAGGCGGCCGGCCGCGCGCCCCGCGAGGTTGAGGACACGCTGTGGAACGCCTTCAAGGGTGCGCAGGACCTGTTCTTCCAAGCCCGCAGCGCCTCCTTCGCCGAGAAGGACCAGGAGTTCGCGGGCAACCAGAAGGTCAAGGAGCAGATCCTGGCCGAGGCCGAGGCGCTCGAGGGACCCGGCGGCAAGAGCCGCCTGCGCCAGCTCCAGGAAAAGTGGGACGAGGCCGGCAAGGTTCCCCGCGAGCTCATGAAGCCCTTCGAGGACCGGTTCGCCAAGGTCGAGGAGAAGTTCCGGGCGACCGCGGACGTCTCGCACGTCAAGACGACCGACTCACCGTTCGTCGTGCGGCTCAAGGAGAAGGTCGCGGACCTCGAGGGCAAGCTCGTGAAGGCCCGCGAGGCCGGCCGCCCGACCGGAGACCTCGAGGCGCAGCTCGAGACGCAGCGCCAGTGGCTCTCGCAGGCCGGGGTCACTGCCCCGCCGTCGGTCCCCGTGGCCGCACCCGAGGCGACGCTTGCCCCGGTCAAGAAGTCGACGACCGCCTGGGTGCGCGCAGACTCCTGACCGGGGGCGGCTGCGTCAACTGACGTTGCTCTTGAGGAAGTCGACCGCGCGGTTCCACGCGAGGGCCGCGTCGTCGGGGGAGTAGGTGCCCATTAGGTTCTCGTCGTTGTGGAAGGCGTGCCCGGCGGCGTAGTAGTGGAACGTCACCTGCGCCCCGGACTCGCTGCGGATCTGCTGCTC
>JAYTHM010000301.1:0-5102 GCA_043732645.1 Frankiales bacterium | reverse complement strand
CATGATCGCCCTGGCCATGCTCAACCTCGGCGGCTACTGCCCGCCCCTACCCGGCCGTCAAGCCGCATGAAACGACCCACGGAACCAGCAGGAGAGCCAAAAAACGCCTCGGGGCCAGCCTGGTTCTCCGCCGCGACCGCCGGAGAAGGACGCCAAAACCTGTTGTGTGCCTACCTGGCTGTTGCGGTCCTCATCGGCCTGCTCGCCAACAACCTTGTCGGTATCTGGTAGCTCGATCCGGGGGTCGGACTACTCATCGCCGGACTGGAGCTGCGCGAAGGCCGAATGGCCTGGCGCGGCGAAGCCTGCGCGTGTTGCTGAGCCACACAACCAGTAAGGCAAGGAGGGCAAGAAGTCCCGATCCGATCGCGCATGCTGAGTAGCAGAAGCACAGGGATGAGGCGCTCGCCGGGGATAGCCGGTTCCTCGAACCGCGAATAGCGCCGCTTACCTGTTGTTGGCCGGGGCGGTTGCGAGTGGAGCAGACACGCGCCGAGGCTGCGCTCGGAACATCCTCTTCTGCCGCGTTGTCACCCGATTGGCCGCTGGCAGGGGCAGGGTGGGGGGAGCAGTGTGTCGGTATGGCGGCTATAGCCTCCTTCGACCAGTCGCGTGAACTCGGCGTCGCGGCTCTTGCTCACCTGTCGCGCTACGGCGGCGTCTCGCGTCAGCACACGGAGTCAGATCTGAGGGTGTTCTTCGTCTGGTGCCAAGACCGGCACCTCGCGCCGCTGGCCGCGCAGCGGAACGATCTTGAGCTCTACCTGAGGTGGTTGCAGGACGTGCGGCGGTACAAGCCGTCCACCGTCTCCCGGCGGCTGTCGGTCGTCGCCGGTTTCTACCGGACCTGCGTCATCGACGGGGTCCTGGAGCACTCACCGGCTGACTACGTCCGACCGACCGACCGTCCCGCCCGAGTCACCGACGCTTGGCCTGACGCACCTGCAGTTCGAGGCGATGCTGACCGCAGCGCGAGAGTCACCCAACCCCTTCGACTTCGCGCTCGTGTGCATGCTGGGCCTACTCGGACTCCGCATCTTCGAAGCGACAGGAGCCGACATCGGCGACCTCGGCGAGGAGCACGGCCACCGAGTCTTGCGAGTCTGCGGCAAGGGCGGCAAGGTGGTGCTGGTGCCACTGCCGCCCGCCGTGAGCCGTGCCGTGGATCGTGCCGCCGGTGAACGAGCAGGCGGCCCGCTGCTGCTGAACCGCGTGGGGTGCGCATGGACCGGCACGCCGCTACCCGCAGGCTTCAGCGGCTGGCGGCCGTCGCGGGCGTTCGGCTGCACCCTCACATGCTCAGGCACACGTTCGTGACCACGATGCTCGACGCAAGAGTCGACCTGCGCGACGTCCAGATCGCCGCGCGGCACGCCGACCCCCGCACCACCATGCGCTACGACCGCGCCCGCAAGAACCTCGACCGCCACCCCAACTACATCCTGGCCGCCTACATGGCCTCCGGCACCTGAACACCTCTGCCGATGAGTGCACGTTGCAGAGCACGCTGCTTCTCCTAATTCACTACCCGAGCAAGCGACATCGGGGGAAGGGGGTCCCGACCATGGGTTGCTGGCGGTCCAGTATGAAACCGCAGGTCCCCTGGGCTTGAAGATGATCATGGCCCGCCAGACTTTCGCTCCCCGGGCGCCGTGAGGCGTCTCTCGAGCCACGTGAGGGCAGCGATCGGGTCTGCACGCCGCGTGTGGTGTTTGCTGCGGTCCGGCCGCTGGCCACATACGATCTCGTGGCGGTAGCTGCGTGAGGGTCTTCAGGGGTGTCTGTCGATGTGCCCCGGACCTGTTCGTCGAAGGTGTGAGGGCCCGGGATGCGGGCCAGGAACAAGGAGCACTTTATGTCCACAAAGTCGCAGTATCTGATCTTGATCCATGGTGATGAGAAGGCTTTCGCCGAGAACCCATCGACATGGGAGGAGATGGGTAAGGGTCACGCGGAGTTCGGTGAGAAGCACGCCGGCAGCATCGCTGGTGGCAACGCGCTCCAGGGCAGCGACACGGCCACAAGCATCCGCCCCACCGCCGGTGGCATCACGGTCACGGACGGGCCGTTCACGGAGACCAAGGAGGCCCTCGGCGGCTACTACCTGGTGAACGCAGCGGACCTCGATGAGGCCATCAGCATCGCGAAGGACCTTCCGATGCCCTACGGCGGCGTCGAGGTCCGACCCATCATGGTCCTGGGCTGACCGCTAAGGCAGTCTCCGCCGCGGTTGACGACGTGCACCGTCGCGAGTGGGCTTACGTCCTAGCTGCGACGGTGCGCGTCACGCGTGACCTCGACATGGCCGAGGAGTGCGTCCAGGACGCGTTCGCCAAGGCGCTGACGTCGTGGCGGGACGGCGTTCCGGCAAGGCCAGGCGCATGGCTGACCACAGTTGCCCGTAACCGCGCGCTTGATTTGCTCCGCCGCGAACAGAACCTGCGCCGCCTGCTCCCCCTGCTGGTGCAAGACGAGGTCGCCCACGAGGAGCCTGAGCACACCGATCTGCTCCGGCTGGTGTTCACCTGCTGTCACCCGGCCCTGGCAGTCCAGACGCAGGTCGCCCTGACGCTGCGGCTCCTGTGCGGCCTGAGCACCGCCGAGGTCGCACATGCGTTTCTGGTCAGCGAGGCAACAATGGCCGCTCGGCTGACCCGGGCGAAGAAGAAGATCGCGCAGGCCCGCATTCCCTACCGCGTCCCCGAACCCGACGAGCTTCCCGAGCGTGTGAACGCCGTACTGGGTGTCTTGCACCTGTTGTTCACCACCGGTCACACCGCCCCCGAAGGCCGTGAGCTCACTCGCCCGGACCTTACGCGCCGAGCCATGGACCTGTCCCGCATGCTTCACGAGCAGCTGCCTACCCCTGAGGTGACAGGCCTGCTCGCCCTGATCATGCTTGGCCACGCTCGCCGCGACACCCGCGTTGATGCCCAGGGCCGGCTGGTACTGCTCGAACAGCAGGACCGGAGCCAGTGGGATCACCGACTCATTGAAGAGGCACTGCCGCTTGTTCGCAACGCCCTGCAGGCCGGACCGCCGGGTCGATACGCATTACAGGCCGCCATCGCGGCAGTGCACGCGGACGCCAGCACGTACAACCAGACCGACTGGGGGGAGATCGCCGCTCTGTACGCACTGCTCCAAGCCCGCTGGCCCTCTCCGGTCGTCGCCCTCAACCGGGCGGTTGCGATCGGCCTCGGAACCGGACCCGAGGCTGGCCTACAAGCTCTGGTGTCCCTAGACGACGAGCCAGCCCTCGCCGCCTACCCGTACTTTCCAGCAGCAAAGGCAGACTTCCTGCGCCAGCTCGGTCGGACCCAGGAATCCAGGACCGCATACCAGGAAGCTCTCCTGCTCACCGAGAACACCGTCGAGAGACGCTTCCTGGAAAGCCGCCTGTCCAGCCTGGACAGCGATCCCCCCTAGCACCAGAGCTCAGCGCACTGCGCCCACGTCGTCAGCGTCGTCATCCGAGTTGGCGTCGCGCAGCCCTCGGGGGCGGGGAGCAAGGGACTGCCCAGATGCCGGCTCTGCATCGTCAGCCGACTTCGGCAGCCCACCGTCTGGGCCCCAGAGGTCCGGGCTTCTTTCGGCATGCCAGATGGGCTTGCGTAGGTACGAGGATGAGCCGCTTCACACGTCCGCTCACGCCGCTCACCGTGCTTGTCGACGCCGCTGCGGTCTACGCTTGGAACGGGTGAAGTCGGTGGCTACCCCTCCACTGGTATGACGTTCACGCGAGGTAGTGCTCTTCCAGCCGGCACACGCGAAGATGCCGCGGCATTCACACGGGGCTGGCGTTGACTGGTGGCGGGCGCGTCACTGCGATGGGTCGGGAAATGCGTCAGACAGACTGTAGGGGGCCCCTGCGATCCATCCGCCGAGGTGGGTTGGTGTGGCGTCGCTGGCGACCAGGGTTACTGGGTCCCCGATCTGCACGGTGCCCGGCGTGATGACCCAGCTGTTTAGGCCAAGCTGGTTGGCGAATTCCTGCCTGATGTGTCGGAAGACGTCGAGGTCTTGGGCGCCGTTGTTGCGGTCGATGCTGGTGACGATGCAGCGCTGTCGTATCGAGTGAACTCCGATGAGCGCCGTGCCGATCTGCAAGGCCTGGCCGGGCCACGTCGCTTCTTCAGTGGGCTGGACTCCGCTGAGCAGCAGGTTGGGGCGCAGTCGGCGCACGTCGTGCCCGAACCGGGCCACGGCGCCGTCGGTCGCAACAAGCAGGTTGGTGATGTCGAAGCGTCCGGGGCCGTCGTGCGCGGCGAGCGCGGCGCGGGGGCCGGCGCGTTCGCGCACCAGGGCGGCTGCGGCTGCTGTGTCCCAGCGGTGGCCGGCGATGAGAGGGACGCCGTCGGCTCCGGTGGTGGCGGGCAGAGTCAGGAGCCCGGAGTGGGTCCGGCCCGTGAGTGGGCCGGAGGCGTCGCGGACGTGCACCCGTCGGTCCCCGGCCAGGCCGTAGTCGGTGAGTTGGGCGATCTGCAGGTCTTCGGCGGCGAGCGACTTGACGGGGTAGCGCCACAGGCCCGCGACACGCATCCCGGCGCTCAACGAAGTGGCAGTTCGAGGCCGTGGTCAGCCTCGGGCCGAGGGCCGTGGATGCGTTGCTGGTCCGGGTCGATGGCGAGGTCGTTGATGCTGGCTTCTCGGCGCCGCATGAGCCCGTTGTCGGCGAACTCCCAGAGCTCGTTGCCGTAGGAGCGCCAGGTCTGACCGGTCTCGTCGTGCCACTCGTACTGAAACCGGACCGCCATCCGGTTGCCACGAAACCCCCACAGCGCCTTGCGCAGGGCGTAGTCCTGCTCGCGTTGCCACTTGCGGGTGAGGAAGGCGACGATCTCTGCGGTGCCGGTGACCCACTCGTCGCGGTTGCGCCAGACCGAGTTAGGAGTGCAGGCGGCTGCGACCCGTTCGGGGTCGCGGGTGTTCCAGGCGTTTTCGGCGGCTTGGACCTTGGCCAGGGCACCCGCCTCGTCGAACGGCGGCAGGGGGGGCGGGACGTTGCGTTCGTGCTCATCGACAGGCCTTTCTCGGATGGTGACGTTGGGGGCGTCAGCGCGGTCATGCGCTGACGTGCGGAAAGTCCACCTCGACGCCGG
>JAYTHM010000300.1:0-5102 GCA_043732645.1 Frankiales bacterium | reverse complement strand
GGCCGTCGTCGGGTCGCTGCACCGCGCACGCTCCTGCTACATCTGCAAGAACCGCTACCGCGACGTCGACGCGTTCTACCACCAGCTCTGCCCCACCTGCGCCGAGCTCAACAGGAGCAAGCGCGACAACAGCATCGACCTGTCGGGTCGCCGGGCGCTGCTGACGGGCGGCCGGGCGAAGATCGGGATGTACATCGCGCTGCGGCTGCTCCGCGACGGCGCACACCTCACGATCACGACCCGCTTCCCGCACGATGCCGTTCGCCGCTTCACCGCGATGCCCGACAGCGCCGACTGGCTGCACCGCCTCGTCGTGGTCGGGATCGACCTGCGCGACCCGCACCAGGTCGTCGAGCTCGCCGCGTCGGTCGCAGCGCAGGGCCCCCTGGACGTCCTCATCAACAACGCCGCACAGACGGTACGACGGTCGGCGGCGTCCTATGCCCAGCTGGCGGCAGCCGAGCACGTTGCTGAGGCGATCGCGAGCTCGGTGCCGATCGTCGATCTGCGCTCTGCGGCCGCCGAGATCGAGGGCGCGATCGGCCGGCGGATGACCCCGGAGGCCGTGACGGCGCTTGCCCTCACCTCCGGCTCTGCGTCACTCGCCCGGGTCGAGCAGGGCATCGCGATCGACGCCGGCGGCCTGGTGCCCGATCTCGCGCCGGTCAACAGCTGGTCGCAGCGGGTGCACGAGATCGACCCGATGGAGCTGCTGGAAGTGCAGCTCTGCAACAGTGTCGCGCCCTTCATCCTCATCAGCCAGCTGCGTGCTTCCCTTGCGGCATCTAGCTTCCGGCGCACCTACGTCGTCAACGTCTCCGCGATGGAGGGCCAGTTCAGCCGCCGGTACAAAGGGGCCGGCCACCCGCACACCAACATGGCCAAGGCCGCGCTCAACATGCTCACGCGCACCAGCGCCGAGGACATGCTCAGCGAGGGCATCCTGATGACCGCCGTCGACACCGGATGGATCACCGACGAGCGGCCGCACCCCACCAAGGCCCGGCTGCACGACGAGGGCTTCCACGCCCCCCTCGACCTGGTCGACGGTGCCGCCCGGGTCTACGACCCGATCGTGCAGGGCGAACTCGGCAACGACTTCTACGGCTGCTTCCTCAAGGACTTCGCCCCGGCCCCCTGGTAAACCCGCCCGGCCTTCTGTGAGTTCTGCACCGGGCCACGCCGGTGAGTTCGGTGCAGAAGTTACAGGGGCGCCCCTCGCGACGGTGTCTGGACGGTGGCAGGCTGTGGGCATGGCACGCATCAACGACGTCGGCGGAATGCAGGGCTTCGGTCCGGTCACCGAGGAGCTCGACGAGCCGCCGTTCCACAGCGACTGGGAGGCGCACGTCTTCGCGATGAACCGTGCCCTCATCGGGCGGGGCGTCTACACCCTTGACGAGTTCCGGGACGCCGTCGAGACGATGCCGGCTTCGTCGTACCTGGGGTCGTCCTACTACGAGAAGTGGCTGCAG
The DNA here is from genome assembly GCA_043732645.1 of Frankiales bacterium. GTDB lineage: Bacteria > Actinomycetota > Actinomycetes > Mycobacteriales > SCTD01 > RYN-111. The sequence goes on along the minus strand of JAYTHM010000300.1, from coordinate 3,627 downwards.
GCAATCACGACGCTCGTCGTGATGAAAGGCGTCGTGATGCAAAGGGAGCTCGATGCGCTTCCAGCCGGGTGATGCCGTGCGGACCACGCGGCAGGACCCGCCGCACCACACCCGGGTGCCCAGGTACGTGCGCGGAGCGGCCGGCGTCGTGGTCGAGCCTCAGGGGACGCACCCGCTGCCCGACGACGGGGTGCGAGGCGTCGTGACGCTCGAGCCGGTGTACACGGTCCGGTTCGCGGCCCGTGAGTTGTTCGGTGTCGGTGACCACCACGTGACCGTGGACGTCTGGGAGAGCCACCTGCAGGAGAGCACATGAGCGGCGACCACCATGGGACCGATGCGGCGCTGGCCGCGCGGGTCTGCCACGTCGAGGCGCTGCTCGAGCAGCGCGGCCTCATCGACGGTGCCGAGCTCGACCGGGCACTGGAGGCTTACCTCGCCCGGGCCTCACCCGCCGCAGGGGGTCAGATCGTCGCCCGCGCCTGGGTCGACCCCGGCTTCCGGGACCGACTGCTGAATGACGCCAACGCCGCCCTGCCCGACGTGGGCCTGTCGATGGGCGGGGGGCTTAAGGAGCAGCGCCTCAAAGTTGTCGCCAACTCCCCCGCCGCTCACAACGTGGTCGTCTGCACCCTGTGCTCCTGCTATCCCGTCGCCCTGCTCGGGCCGTCCCCCACCTGGTACAAAAGCGAGGCTTACCGCTCCCGCGTGGTCCGCGACCCACGGTCTGTGCTCGCTGAGTTCGGCACCCACCTCGGGGCGGAGGTCAACATCACCGTGTGGGACGCCAGCGCCGAGACCCGCTATCTCATCTTGCCGCAGCGACCCAGCGGCACCGAGGGTCTGAGCGAGCCGGAGCTGGCAGCGCTCGTCACCCGGAACGGCCTCATCGGCGTCGCCACCCTCTGAGGGCGAAGGGCGGTCGGGGCGGCCAGACGCCGTACGGGTAGCGCCGCGTCTACGACCCCAGGATCCGGGCGCTCGTCTGGGTCGAGGAAGTTCCCGAGGAAGCCGCCATCAGCTGCTAACTGACCTGCCGCACGACCGGGAGCTCTACGACCTGGACGCCCACGTCGTCAGGGTGGTGAACGCTTTTCTGAGTGACCCTGACGCCTTGCGGGCCTTCTCGGTGCCGGCTCGCGGATCGCTATCGTCGCTGGCTTGTCGTCCTGGCATGGTCCGGAACGATCTCAGCTGGCATCGCACGACTCACCACGGCGTCAGCAAGCTGCGTAATTTTGAGGTTGTGGCCTCGGGCGTACTGCCGTAGCGCTGCGTACGCCGCCGACATGTCCAGGTCACCGCTGTGGCCAGGACGCCCTTGGCCTGCTCGAGCACCACCCTGCTGTCGAGGGCGTTCTGGAGCTGCTCGTTGCCCGCGTCCTTGGCTGCGGCAGCGCCGTTTTGGATGAGGGCGATCGTGGCGACGTCGGAGAGCGCCTGCGCGAGGCGCAAATCTGCTTCGTTCAATGTTCCGGGCGTTGCGCCGAACAGGTTGAGCGCCCCCAGGACGTCGTTGCGCAAGCGCATCGGGACGGCGTGGACGTTCGCGACGCCTGCCATGGCCGCCAACGCGGCGAACCCGGGCCATCGCTGGGCCTCGGCGGCGAGGTCGGGCACGTTCACGGGCCGGCTGTCGAGGTAGCAGTCATGGCAGGGACCCTGACCGCGTTGGGCCTGCAACGCCTCCAGGTCCGCGACGCGCTCGGAGGATGTGGCGACGACGTGCAGGGCTCCGCGCCGGTCAGCTAGCAGCAACCCGACGGCGGTGACGTCCAGCAGTCGTGAGCAGTCAGCCACGAGCTCGTCCAGCAGCTCGGTGATGTCACCGCCCTCGACCAAGCTTCCGGCCATCGAGACGAACGCTGCGACGATCTCGTCCTCGCGGGCTGTCATGTCTCACGCCGATGATCGACGTCGTGCCAGTCGTCCGCGGACACGATCAGCTGCCGGTTCAGGATTCGGTACGCGACCTCACTGGCTGTTAGCCCGTGGGAGATCGCGTGGGCACGCAGCCGGATGAGGGCGTCCGCCGGCGTGACGTCGAGGGCACCGACGATCATGCCCGTGGCCTGATAGACCTCCACACGCTCCAGCGATGCGAGCTGCTCCCAACCTCTACCCCCAGCGGCGGCATGGTCCCAGTTGACCTCGGACGTCATCAGATCGAGCAGGGGCAGCGCCGCGAGCCCTTTGGCCACAGCCCGCCGGTCATCGCGGCTTCGTTCAGCGGGCCGCTGCTGCGCCGGAACAGGTCCAGCGCGCCGATGGGTGTGCTCGCGATGGCAACAGGAAGGGCGTACACCGCCCGGATGCCGTACCCGAGGATCGCCTCGGCCAGCGCTGGCCAACGGCCCTCCCCCGGCCGGTCAAGGTCGTCGGCGAGGACCGGCCGGCGCTGCGCGACCGCGTCCAGGCACGGCCACTCGCCGTAGGTGAACCTTCGGCGATGAGGGAGATAGACGCTCCGTCGAAATCGAGCAGTTCGACACAGGCCACACACAGCCAGTCGGCGGCGGCAAGCGGGGTCGGCGGCCCCGTCCAGCGCCGCTCCGAGCTGGTCTGTGAGCCGCTGCACCTCCATCTCGCCTCCCGAGACCTGACGCACGTGCGCATTTGTCGTGTCACGTCCAGTTTCCACCGGGCTCACTGGTCGTGGCCGATCCTCGCAACCATGGCAATGTGTTTGGCTCTCCTGCTGGCTCCTGGGCTCGCGAGCGTCGTTCGGGCCATCGGCGGCACCAGCGCCAGCGCCCCGGACTGGCAGGCGTTCGGGCCAGCGGGCAGCAGCTGCACCAGGGCAGTCGCCGTCGCCGGGCAGGGGGGCGGCTCAGAATCGGGTCAAGCGACCGCGTGGGGGTGTTGCGGCTGGCGTGGGTCGCGGTAGCTGTGGAGTGTGAACACCCGGTCGAGCCAGCCTAGGTCGGCCGCGATCCCGAACAGCCGGTTCGGCCCTCGCGCTCTCGCGCGGAGCACGTGCACGTCCGCGCCGCTCGCCACGACCTGCCGGTGCAGGTCTGCCAGCACCCGCAGGCCGCTGACGTCGCAGAAGGTCAGGCCCGACAGGTCGAGCCAGAACCCGGAGTCGGGGACGACTGGCCGGGAGGTGAGCGCGCCGACGACGCGGCTCGTCGCTGCTGTCAGGATCGCAGCCGTGAAGTGGTCCAGTTCACCGACTACCTGCACCCCCCTGGGGTGCCCGAGGACCGGCCGGACCGACAACAGCAAACAAGCAGGGTCCTCTGCGGCCAGGACGGCGTTGTCATCACGAGCGTGGTCCAGCACGTGGCCGACGACCAGGTCGCGGTGGACTTCGAGTCCGTCGACAAAGAGCCGGGCCAGCTCAGCGGGGGGGACGTTGAGCTGTTCGCTTCTGAACGGCAGTGTGAGGGCGGCATGCTCGGGGGTGCAGGCCGCCAGACCCACCAGGATGTCGTGCGCGGCCATGAACACCAACCGCTGGTCCAGCCCCGGTTCCAGCGGTTCTGCAGCTTCCCGGGGCGGCGAGGCAGGTGTCATGCCAGCCGCCGCGCACACCGCATCTGTCACGGCCATCCTCCCAGACGATCGACCAAGCGATCAGCTGCCGGGGTTCTGGAGCAACACGATGATGCTGAGCACCATCGT
>JAYTHM010000299.1:0-5122 GCA_043732645.1 Frankiales bacterium | reverse complement strand
ACCCTGCCAAGACATACGAGTTGGACAGATGAGTTTTCACGACAGAACAGCACACCACTCTCACGTCAAACACTCCGGTTCTGTCGGCCCTTGATCGCACCCGGCAGCATGCGAACTGCTGACATTCGGCTGAGAAGGCAGCTCTGGATCCAGCACCTCAGCGCTCGCAAACCAGGTGTCCGCACAGAGCCGCTTCATGACCTGTTGTGCCGCGTCGATGAGCACGTCCCAGTCCGCGCGCAGTGGGCCGCCACCCGGGCCAGCTCTGCGTCGTCCAAGCGACCCGCTGCTGATTGAGCACCGACAACTCGGCTTGGGCGAGGCCGACAGGCCAGTCGCAGTTCACGTCCTCACGTTTGTTCTTGTGCAGCAGCACGGGGTTGCCACCGCTAGGTTCGTGAAACTGGCGTCGCCTGCTCGTAGGCTTTCGGTGCTACCGCACCCCTGAAGACGGCAGAGAGCAGGACCTTCATGGAGACCCGACGGCTTGGCCGGCTCGAGCACCGCAGCTCGGTCCTTCTCTATGGCGCGGCAGCGCTGGGCGAGGTCAGCCAGGAGATCGCCGAAGCCTCCCTCGACCAAGCCCTCGCCGCCGGCATCAACCACTTTGACGTGGCTGCCAGCTACGGCGAGGCCGAGCTGCGCATGGGGCCGTGGGTCGCGCGGGTGCGGGACCGCATCTTCCTGGCCAGCAAGACAGGGGACCGTGGCGCGGTCGCGGCACGGGCCAGCATCGAAACCTCACTGACCAGGCTGCAGACCGGCTCGCTGGACCTGCTGCAGCTGCACGCTGTCGGCTCGTTGGACGAGCTCGACCTCGTCACGGGCAAGGGCGGCGCGCTGGAGGCAGCGCTACAGGCCCAGCAGGAAGGGCTCGTGCGGGCGGTCGGCATCACCGGGCACGGGCACCAGGCCCCTGCGACCCACCTTGAGGCGCTGCGCCGCTTCCCCTTCGCTACCGTCATGACGCCGCTCAACGCGCGGCTGTGGCAAGACGCCGATTACCGTCGAGACTTCGAAGCCCTGGTCGTCGAGGTCCGCGCTCAGGACGCCGGGCTGCTGACCATCAAGGCCGTCGCCCGCCGTAACTGGCCCGGCGCGCTCGCCGGACAGGACGTCGGGACCCAGACCCACGACACCTGGTATGAGCCACTCGCCGAGCCCCGCACCGTGGCTGCGGCGACCACCTGGGTGCTCGCTCACCAGGAACTGACCGGCATGACCACTCCCGGGGACGTCCGGCTGCTCGGCCTGCTGCTGGCGGCCGAACGCGAACGCCTGCCGCTCGACGAAGCCCAGCAGGTCCTGGCTGAGCTACCGGACTACAGCTCCCCGTTCATCACCATGCCGTTCTAACTCGGGCCACGCCTCGGTGGGCGTGTCACATGGAAAGATCCGTTGGTAGGCGTTCCTTGCCTCGATGACCGGCACCGTCATGGAGGCCCTGGCGGGGTTCACCGGCAGTCGGTGGTGCGCCCGGAGTTCCTCTGCCCTCATCTGCTCCTTTGGGCTCCTGCCTGTGCGAGCCAGATGAGGTGGTGCTGTCAGACCACGAAGCCGCTCGAGGTGATCGCGCGTGATCTTGGGGTCAACCCGGGATCGCTCAGGAACTACCACGACAAGGACCGGGCACCTCGCGACGGTGATCGATCTGTGTTCGCGTAGGTTGCGGGCCGCACCAACCTCCGATCACCCGAACGCGGAACTGGCGATCGACGCGATCAAGATGGCGACGGCGGTCCCGGCGCCAACGCCGGGGGAGCTGACGGTCAGCGCGCCGCAGCAGCCGCGTAACGCGCCTCGGTGGCGTCCTTCATCGGCCGCCACCAGCGCTCGTTCGCTTCATACCAGGCAACAGTGGCCATCAGGCCCTGCGCGAAGTCGGCGTAGGCCGGGGTCCAGCCCAGCTCCGTCCGGAGCTTGGTGCTGTCGATGGCGTAGCGCATGTCGTGCCCCGGCCGGTCGGTCACGTGGTCGTAGGCGTCGGCGGGCTGCCCGAGGGCGGCCAGGATGGCCTGAACGACCTCCTTGTTGTTCTTCTCGCCGTCCGCCCCGATGAGGTAGGTCTCACCGAGCCGGCCGTTGTCGATGACCGACCACACCGCGCTGTTGTGGTCATCAACGTGGATCCAGTCACGGACGTTCAGCCCGTCGCCGTACAGCTTCGGCGCGACCCCGTCGAGGACGTTGGTGATCTGCCGGGGGATGAATTTCTCGACGTGCTGGTAGGGCCCGTAGTTATTGGAGCAGTTCGTCAGGGTCGCCCTCACCCCGAACGATCGGACCCACGCCCGGACCAGCAGGTCACTGGCCGCCTTGGTGCTGCTATACGGGGAGCTCGGGTTGTACGCGGTGTCCTCGGTGAACCGGGACGGGTCGTCGAGCTCCAGGTCGCCGTAGACCTCATCGGTCGAGATGTGGTGCAGCCGCACGTCGTGCCGGCGCACGGCTTCAAGGATGGTGAACGTCCCGATGACGTTGGTCTGCAGGAACGGCGAGGGGTCGACGAGGGAGTTGTCGTTGTGGCTCTCGGCGGCGAAGTGCACGACCAGGTCGGTCTCGCTGACGAGCTTGTCCACCAGGCCCGCGTCGCTGATGTCACCCTCGACCAAGGTGATCGCCTCCCGCAGCGACGCCAGGCTGCTGCCGTCGCTCGCGTAGGTCAGGGCGTCGAGGACGGTGATCTCGACGTCGGGCAGGTGCTGTCGAGTCCAGTGAACGAAGTTGGCGCCGATGAAGCCGGCTCCGCCGGTGACGAGGATGCGCATCCCTCCAGTGTTCCAGACGCCCCTACGTCGCCGGGCGTGGTCCGCGACAGGGCCGGTCTACAGGTTGCCTTCAGACGTGTTTCGCCCCTTGTCTCATATCCTAGTGAAAACCAGAAGAGGCTCTCAGCCGTCCTGAGAAGCACGAGAGCTCAACCGACGCGACGCTGGAGCCCCGCACGTGACGACCCCGAGAGACCACGACGGCGATGAGCCGTCGGCGTCCTCCGGGCTTCCCCCGCACCTCAACCCACGTCGCGCACCCAAGGGGCCGCCGCCGCGCGTCACCAACACCTACCGGCAGGCCGCCCGTGGCGGTGCTTCCGTGGCGCCCGGACCGAGGGCGCCAGAGCTGACCTCGCCCCGACCGACCCCACTCACACCGGGCCCACTCACGCCGGGCCGTGGTCCGGGGGGGCCGCGCGGGCCCAAGCCCCGTCGCACCAGAGGGCAGCGCTTCGCGCGAGTCCTGTCCTGGATCGCATTGACCACCACCGTCGTGGTGCTGCTGGCCGCGGGCGGGCTCTACGTCGCGTTCAACCACTACAACGGCCAGATCGACCGGATCGCGATCCCCGGGATCGGTGGTCACGCCAAGCCCCAGGCAGCCCCGCGCAACGCCGAGAACATCCTGCTCGTGGGCTCCGACAGCCGCGCCGGGGCCAACGGCGTCGGTACGCAGGGAGTCGGGGCGACCTTCGTGACGGGCCAGCGGTCCGACACGGTGATCCTGGTGCACCTGTTCGGTACCAGCGAGAAGGCCGAGCTCATCAGCTTCCCCCGCGACTCCTACGTCGAGATCCCGGCATACACCAACCCCAAGACCGGTCAGGTGACTGCGGCCCACCACGACAAGCTCAACAGCGCCTTCTCCGAGGGCGGTCCGGCGCTGCTGATCGCCACCATCGAGAACTACAGCAACATCCGGGTCGACCACTTCCTGCAGATCGACTTCACCGGTTTCAAAGGCATGGTCAACAAGCTGGGCGGCGTCGACGTTTGCCTGACCAAGCCGGCCCAAGACCACTTCTCCGGCATCGACCTGTCGGCGGGCAACCACCACATCAGCGGTGACGTCGCGCTTGCCTTCGTCCGCCAGCGGCACGGCCTGGCCCTCGGCGACATCGACCGCATCGCGCGCCAGCAGCAGTTCATCGGCTCGCTCGTACATAAGGTGCTGTCGGCTGGCACCTTGCTTGACCCCTTCAAGCTAAACGGGTTCCTCGATGTCGCGACCACGTCGCTGCAGGCTGACAAGGGCCTGTCCGGCAACGACATCAAGAACCTTGCGCTGCGGCTGCGCAACTTCAGCTCGGGCGGCGTCATCTTCACCACGGTCCCGATCGCCGACATCGGTGGCCGGGTAGGCAGCGCCGACGTCGTGCTGCTCGACGACGCGAAGGCCGCCGACATGTTCGGCACGCTGCGCGACGACACGGCGCCCGGGACCCCCGCCGCTCCCGCCAAAAGTGGCGGCACCGGCATCCCTACCGTGCCGCTCGTTGTCGCGCCCGCCAGCATCCGGGTGTCGGTCTTCAACGGCGCCGGCGTGCAGGGCATGGGCCGTAAGGCTTCCTCCGACCTCGCCGCCGTGGGCTTCTCGGTCGTGGGCATCGCCACCAACCGGGGCACCGGCGCGAGCCAGACAACGATCTTCTACGGCTCTACCAAAGCCGACTCCGCCCGGACCCTGCAGGCCGCTCTGCCCGGGTCGGTGCTCCACGCCGACAGCAGCCTCGGCCGCACCCTGCAGGTGGTTGTCGGCACCGGCTACCAGACGGCCCAGAAGGTCACAGTCACCACCGCCCAGCCCAGCGCGGCGGCGGCGGCCGGCACGAGCACAGCGACCGTCCCGCTCAAGACGGCACAGGACAACCCCTGTACGAGATGACCGGTGGGCTCGTCGGGCGTCGCGACCCAGCCCAGCCGTTGCTTACCTACCTCGACGGCCCCTCCCGGGTCGAGCTCTCCGGTGCGACGACCCGCAACTGGGTCAGCAAGACCGCTAACCTCCTCGTCGACGGCTTCGCCGGTCCCGAGCGGGTCGGGCTGCTGCTGCCCCTGCACTGGCAAACGCTGTGCCTGCTACTCGGGACGGTCGCGTCCGGTGCCACCGCGGTGATCGCCCGCACCGCGGCAGACCTGACCGGCTGCGCGCTGGCCTTCACCGAGTCCGGCTCCGCAGAGGCTGCGCTCGACGTCGGCGTCGACGACATCTTGGCCTGCTCGCTGACGCCGTTTGCGACCCGGCTTGCAAATGTCCCGGCGATGGTTCTGGACGCCGCCGCCGAGATCCCCTCGTATGGCGACCACTTTCCCGGCCGGACCACCGTTGTCCGGATCGAGGTCGGCGGGCA
>JAYTHM010000298.1:0-5132 GCA_043732645.1 Frankiales bacterium | reverse complement strand
CTGCGCACTGAACCTCGAAGAACTCCTCGGTGTCGGCGACGTCCTCGGCGCCGGCGTCGAGGACGGCCGTCAGGACGTCGTCCTCAGTCAGCCCGTCCGTCTTGACGACTTGCACGAGGCCCTTGCGCTCGAACAGGTACGCCACCGAACCCGGGTCGGCCGGGTTACCCCCGTTGCGGGTGATCGCAGTCCGGACCTCGGCGTTGGCGCGGTTGCGGTTGTCGGTGAGGCACTCGATGAGGAAGGCAACGCCACCGGGTCCGTACGCCTCGTACGTGATCTCCTCGTAGGCGTTGGCGTCCCCCATCTCGCCGGAGCCTCGCTTGACAGCCCGCTCGATGTTGTCCGCCGGGACCGAGAGCCGCTTAGCGCCCTGGATCGCGTCGGCAAGCGTCGGGTTGCCCGACGGGTCACCGCCCCCGGTCCGCGCCGCGACCTCGATCGTCTTGATGAGCTTGGCGAACAGTTTGCTGCGCTTGGCGTCGACAACAGCCTTTTTGTGCTTGGTCGTCGCCCACTTGCTGTGCCCACTCATGTGCCCCGCCCATCGCGCACGCTCATTGCTGTCCTCCTCGGTCCCCGATGACTGTATCGACGAAGTAGCGATGCATCGCCGGGCTGCCGGTCAGCTCGGGGTGGAAGGAGGTCGCTAGCAAGTGTCCCTGCCGTACGGCGACCGGGTGCTCCTCTACGCAGGCGAGCACGTCTACGGAGGGTCCGGCGCGCTCGACCCATGGCGCGCGGATGAAGACGCCATGGACATCCCCGACATCGGTGACCCTGAGGTCCCCCTCGAAGGAGTGGACCTGCGAGCCGAAGGCGTTGCGACGCACGGTGATGTCAAGACCGCCGATCAGCTCCTGGTCGCGCCTGCCGTCGATGACCTCGGCGGCGAGCAGAATCATCCCAGCGCAGGTGCCGTACGTCGGCAACCCTGACGCGACGAGGTCCCGCAGCGGGGCGATCAGGTCGAAGATACGGAGCAGCTTGCCCATCGTGGTGGACTCGCCTCCGGGCAATACGATCCCGTCCAGACCGTCGAGGTCGGCGGGCCGCCGCACCTCACACGGAAAGGCGCCGGCGGCCTGCAAGGCGGTAACGTGCTCGCGCACATCGCCTTGTAGAGCAAGGACTCCGACGCGGGCTACCAACCGCGCTGTGCCAGCAGCTCACCCGCGCCGAGGGAGTCGACGGAGATGCCAACCATCGCCTCGCCGAGCCCGCGGGAGACCTTGGCGATCCGCTCGGCGTCTTTGTAGTAGGCAGTCGCCTCGACGCATGCACGTGCCCGTGCGGCCGGGTCACCGCTTTTGAAGATGCCCGAGCCGATGAAGACGCCGTCGGCGCCGAGCTGCATCATCATGGCCGCGTCGGCCGGGGTGGCGACGCCTCCCGCGACGAACAGGACCACGGGTAGCCGGCCGAGGGAGGCGGTCTCGCGGACCAGGTCGATCGGGGCGCGCAGCTCCTTGGCAGCCTCGAAGAGCTCGGCGGAGTCCATCGTGGTGAGGCGCTTGATGTCGCTGAGGATCGTACGGATGTGTGTGGTGGCCTGCGAGACGTCGCCCGTGCCGGCCTCGCCCTTGGAGCGGATCATCGCCGCGCCCTCGGAGATGCGGCGCAGCGCTTCGCCGAGATTGCTCGCGCCACATACGAAGGGCACTGTGAAGGGGGCTTTGTCGATGTGGTGGGCGTAGTCGGCGGGGGTCAGGACCTCGGACTCGTCGATGTAGTCGACGCCGATCGCCTGCAGGACCTGAGCCTCGACGAAGTGGCCGATCCGGGCCTTGGCCATGACGGGGATAGTGACCTCGGCCTTGATGCCGTCGATCAGGTCCAGATCGCTCATCCGGGCGACGCCACCGTCGCGGCGGATGTCGGCGGGGACCCGCTCGAGCGCCATGACGGCAACAGCCCCCGCGTCCTCGGCGATCCGGGCCTGCTCGGCGTTGACGACATCCATGATCACGCCGCCCTTGAGCTGCTCTGCCATACCGCGCTTGACGAGGGGGGTTCCAGTCGTGTTCATGGGCCATATGCTACCGGAAAGCGGTCGTGCAGGCGCCGCGAAAAGCTCAGCCAAAAGGAGCGCTACCCGCTGGTCGGCACCGGTAGCGCCTTGCCGCGACGTAGCGGACCGTCACCCTCGTCTACGAGCGGTAGCCGGCGTCGTGCCCATCGGCGTGCCGGCGGTCAGGCTGCCGGGCGCAGCGCCGTGTCGTCCACGTCGAAGAACGTCGGCATAGCCCGGCGGCCGGCCAGCCGGAGCGCCCGCGGGAGGCGCCTGCGGCGCAGTGCCCGGGTGTCGTTGACCGCGTTGTTGTGAAACGACCGGGCCAACCCGACCCTGGTCGCGGCCGTCTCGAGCTCGGCCTGTGCGTGCTCCACCTCAGGCCCTGAGGGCAACAGGGGCACCGCGGCGCGCAGCGCCCGCGACAGAGCGTTCTCGACCAGGTCCCGACCGCTCTCCCCCGCGTCCAGAGCGCTGGACGCGGCCACCTCCAGGGCCTGCGCCTCCGGTCCCGACGGGAGCAGAGGTACCAAGGCACGGGCGGCGGCAGCGCGGCGTACCAGTTGGGCGTCCAGCGCGGCCCAGGCCGCGTCGACCCGGGCGTGCATCCGGTCCAGTCGGCCGGCGGTCCACGTCACGTAGGACGCGAGCAGCACGATGGCAAAGACGGTCCAGGTGACGCCGGTCACGGGGCGACGCGCTCACGCACGACCGCGAGCCAGCGACGCAGGGTCTCCGAGACCCGGCCGGGGTCGTCCTCCTGGCCGAAGTCCTCCACGTCCGGGTCCTCGGCCGTGTCGTCTAGCTCGACGGCGGCGGCGGCGACGGCGGCGACCGTTTCATAGACCTCGACGATCTGTCGGGTGACCTGCGACCAGTCGTAGGCCCGCACGGCCACCGACCCTGCCGCGGCGAGTCGGGCCTGGCGGGGTGGGTCGTCGAGCAGGGCGGTCAGAGCGGCAGCGAGGGCGACCGGGTCGCCGACGGGTACGAGGACTCCGGCGGCGCCGTCGTCGAGGACCCGCCGGAACGCCTCCAGGTCGCTCGCTACCACCGGTGTTCCGGTGGCCATCGCCTCGATGAGCACTATCCCGAAACTCTCCCCGTGGGTGTTGGGCGCACAGTAGACGTCGCCGCTGGCGTAGACCCTGGGCTTGTCGGCCGCGCTCACGAGACCGAGCAGGTGCACCCGCGCAGCCGTCTCCGGGTCGAGGGCCTCGCGGACCTCCTCGACGTCGCCCGGACCGGCCACGAGAAGCTGCACGTCGGTCGGCAGGAACGGCAGGGCGGCGAGCAGGACGCTGAGCCCCTTGCGGTCCTCGTCGATCCGGCCGAGGAACACGACCCGACGCCCCGCGGGCAGGTCCGCCAGCGGAAGGGCACCTTCGAAGGCGCTGACCCGGACGCCGTTCGGGATCAGGACGGCGTCGTGCCCGAGGTGCTCCACGACGACCCGACGGGCGGCGGCAGACACGGCGATCCGGCCGGCGATCTTCTCCAAACCCGGCTGGAGGGTGGTGCCGAAGACCTGCAGCGCCCGGCTGCGGGCGGTTGCCGTGTGGAACGTGGCGACCATCGGTCCACGAGCCGCAAAGCAGGCGATCATCGACAGCGACGGCACGGTCGGCTCGTGCAGGTGCAGCACGTCGAAGCGGCCACGCCGCAGCCAGCGCCGGGTTCTGGTCAGCGACACCGGCCCGAAGCACAGCCGCGCCACCGACCCGTTGTAGGGCACCGGCACAGCCCGCCCGGCCGGCACCACGTAGGACGGCAGTTCCGCGTCGGGGTCGTCGACCGGGGTGAGCACCGACACCTCGTGGTCAAGCCCGATCAGGCTCTCGGCGAGGTCCCTCACATGGGCCTGCACCCCGCCCGGCATGTCCCACGTGTAAGGGCAGACGATCCCTATCCTCACGGAGCGCTCCGGCGCGGGTCGGACGGGTCGGACAAGTCGGACGGGTCGGACGGGTCGGACGGGTTGAGGTCATCAAGCCAGAGCTTCTGCAGCATGTGCCAGTCAGCTGGGTGCCGGGCAATAGCGGCCTCGAAGGCCCGCGCCACGCCCTGCGTCATGGCCGGCAGGTCGGACGGCTCGACGTAAGGGTGGAAGGTGATCTCCCAGTCGCGCGGTCCCGCGAAGGCCAGGGTGGTCGGCATCAGGTTCGCCCCGGTCTCGAGCGCGAGCCGTGCGGGCCCCGCGGGCATCCGCGCGGTGGCCCCGAAGAACTCCACGTCGACCCCCCGCGGCGTGAGGTCACGGTCGGCGAGCAGGCAGATCGTGCCGCCCGCCTGCAGCCGCTCGGTCAGCACCTCGTACGGCGGTCGGTGACCGCCCGTCAGAGGCAGGACCTCCATGCCCAGGGACTCCCGGAAGGCGACGAACTGCTCGTACACCGACTCGGGCTTGAGCCGCTCGGCCACCGTCGCGAACGGCACTCCGGTGACGGCACACCAGGCACCGGCGGCGTCCCAGTTGCCGGTGTGCGGCAGGACCATGATGGTACCTCGGCTCGAGCCGACGGAGTCCCGAAGCAGCTCCTCGCGGACCGTGTGGGTCGACCCGATAATCCGGTCGGCCTTCATCGTGGGCAGCCGGAAGGCCTCGCACCAGTAGCGGGCATAGGACCGCATCGCCTCGCGCGTCAGGTCCTGACCGGGGGCGGTACGGGCCAGGTTGGCGCGCAGCCGGTCAACACCCTTGCCACCCCGGAGCAGGGCCAGGTCGGCGGCGGCGTCGAACAGGCGACGGGCCATCGGCTCGGATATGCCCTTGACCAGCGCCCAGCCCGCGGCGTAGGCGCCGGAGCTCAGCGCACCGGCCAGCGCCGCGACCGGGTTCACGGGGTCGAGAGACCGGCCTGGCGATGAACCTCGCGCAGGCGCTGCCCGACGGTCACCAACGAGAGCACCGCGAGCACCCACAGCGCTGCGGTGAGCAACCCGTCGGGCACACCGAGGCCGACCAGCCCGGTGGCAGCCAGGACGATGATGAGGCGCTCGGGCCGCTCCGCGATTCCTACGTTGCAGGTCATCCCCAGCCCCTCCGCTCGGGCCTTCTCGTAGGAGATGACCTGACTGCACAGCAGAACGAACAGGGTCACCGCGACAAGGACGTCGTCGT
>JAYTHM010000297.1:0-5160 GCA_043732645.1 Frankiales bacterium | reverse complement strand
CATCGAAGTGCAGCCAGTCGGCGGCGCCCTCCACCCGTCCTGCCTCGTCGGCCAATCGCGCGAAGTCGGCGGCCAGCAGGCTCGGAAAGACCAGTGGGCGCTCCATAGCATGCCAGCCTAGTGAGATCGGTCAGGAGCGACGGCGAAACACGGCCAGGAACATCGCGTCGGTGCCGTGGCGGTGCGGCCACAGTTGGACCGCCGGCCCTGCCCCCAGGTCGGGGACGCCGGGCAGCAGCGGCCGCGCGTCCTCCTGCACGAGCTCGGGGTGACGGCGCAGGACGTCGAGCACGGGCACGGCGGTCTCGGCCAGGTGTGGCGAGCACGTCACGTAGGCCAGGACCCCACCGGGTCGCAGCAGCCGGGCGGCGGCGGCAAGCAGCTCACCCTGAAGCGTCGTCAGGCCGGGCAGGTCCGAGGGCTGGCGCCGCCAGCGGGCCTCCGGTCGGCGGCGAAGCGCGCCCAGACCCGAGCACGGGGCGTCGAGCAGGACCCGGTCCGCGGTGCCGTCTGCCAGCGGAGGGGTGCGGCCGTCAGCGACGACGACCTCCCGTACGCCGGAGCTGCGGACGAGGCGGGCCCGGTGCGGCTGCAGCTCGATCGCGAGCAGCCGCGCCCCGCGCGGCCTGGCCAGGCCGTCGAGCAGGGCCGCCTTGCCGCCGGGTCCCGCGCACAGGTCGACCCAGGTCAGGTCCGGCCCTTCCAGGGGTGCCTGGGCCAGCGCCAACGCCATCAGCTGGCTGCCTTCGTCCTGCACGGCGGCCCGGCCGTCGCGCACGGCCGCGAGCTCCCCCGGGCTCCCGCCCGACTCGAGCCGGACCGCCCTTGCCGACCACGGTCCCGCAGTGCCGCCCGAGACCCGAGCCAGCTCGTCCCGGTCGATCGACCGAGCCACCAGATGCACCTGCGGGCGGGTGTCGTCGGCCAGCAATGCCGCGCGGGCCTCGTCGAGGTCGCCGCGCAGAGCGTCCCGGAAGGCCTGGGCGACCCACCGTGGGTGGGCGGTGTCGAGGGCCACGGCGTCGACCGCGTCGGCTGGGCGGAGCTGCTCCAGCCAGGTCGGCAGGTCGTGCGCAGCGACCTTGCGCAGCACCGCGTTGGTGAAGCTGGCAGGGCCGGCGCTCAGGACCGTCCGGGCGACGTCGACGGTGGCCGAGACTGCCGCGTGCACCGGGATCCGGGTCCGCAGGAGCTGGTAGGCCCCCAGTCGCAGCACGTCCAGCACCGGCGGGTCGACCTGCGCCAGCGGTCGGTCGACACACGCCTGAAGGACGGTGTCGAGCTGGCCCTGGGCGCGCAGGGTGCCGTAGCCGAGCTCGGTGGCGAAGGCTGCATCCCGACCACTCAGGCCCCGCTCGGCCAGCAGCTTGGGCAGCGCGAGGTTGGCGTAGGCACCGTCGACCCGCACCGTCTTGAGCAGGTCGTAGGCCGTCAGTCGCACCGGGTCGCGGGTCGGCTTGTGCAGCTGTGGCCGGGTGGGGCGCGGCGGTCCGTTGCGCCGCGAGGCCTTGCGGCTGCCCGGCCCGCCCGCATCCCCACCGCCGGTGCCTGTGCCTGTGCCGGTGCCTGTGCCTGTGCCGGTCATAGGAAGAACTCGCCAGGCTCCGGCCGCAGGCCGCGCAGCCAGTCCGTGGCGGCCATCTCGCCCTTGCCCTCGGGGCGAACGGTCCCGAGCCGGACGGCCTGGGTCGCCGTACCGACCAGGTCGCCCTCCAGATCGCCGGCCGGAAGGGTCACGTCGACCACCATGACGGGGCCCAGCTTGACCCGGCGGTCACGTAACGTCGTCCACGCGCCAGGCGCCGGGGTGCAGGCGCGCACCAGCCGGTCGACCCGCAGCGCGGGCGCGGACCAGTCGACCCGGGCGTCGTCGACGGTGATCTTCGGAGCGAGCGAGATGCCCTCCGACGACTGCGGGACCGCATGGACGCCGCAGTCCTCGATCCCGTCGAGCGTGGCCACCAGCAGGCCCGCGCCGGCCACGGCGAGGCGGCCCAGCAGGTCACCGCTGGTGTCGGTCGGGCGCACCTGCTCGGTGAGCATCCCGAAGAACGGGCCGGTGTCGAGGCCCTCCTCGAGCAGGAAGGTCGTCGCACCGGTCACCTCGTCCCCCGCCAGGACGGCGTGCTGCACGGGCGCGGCCCCGCGCCAGGCCGGCAGGAGCGAGAAGTGCAGGTTGACCCAGCCCACCCGAGGGAGGTCGAGCGCGGAACGGGGCACGAGCGCGCCGTAGGCGACGACCGGTGCGACGTCGACATCGAGCTCCACCAGCCGGGCCTGGAAGTCAGGGTCCCTCGGGTGCGCGGGAGTGAGGACCTCGAGGCCCGCAGCCTGCGCCGCCTGCCGGACGGGGGACGGCCGCAAGCTCCTGCCGCGGCCGGCCGGCGCGTCGGGTCGGGTGATGACCGCGACGACCTCGTGCCGACTGGCGAGCAGCGCTGCCAGGCTCGGCACCGCGACCTCGGGAGTCCCGGCGAAAGCCAGCCTCAAGGGCGCACCCTGCCGGATGCATTCACAGCGCGCGACCGAACAGCGGGTGCGGGCTGGCCTTCACCACGGGGGCGGCTGCCCCCGCCCATTCGGCGTTGCGGACCGCCTCCATCGCGAGCTTCTTGGTCTCCGGGTCGAGCTTGTCGACGAACAGGACACCGTCGAGGTGGTCGGTCTCGTGCTGCACGCAACGCGCCAGCAGGTCACGGCCCTGGACGGTGACGGGGTCGCCGTACATGTTCTGGCCGTGCGCGACGACCTCTGCCATGCGGACGCAGTCGAACGACAGGCCGGGCAGTGACAGGCAGCCCTCCTCGCCGGCCATGGTCTCGTCGTGGGGGAAATGCAGCACCGGGTTGACCAGGTGACCTAGGACGTCGTCGACGTCATAGGTGAAGACCCGCAGGCCCACGCCGATCTGCGGGGCGGCGAGCCCCACGCCGGGTGCCTCCTGCATCGTCTCGGTCAGGTCCTTGACGAGGGTGCGCAGCTGCTTGTCGAAGGTCGTCACGACCTCGCTGGGGGTGCGCAGGACGGGGTCGCCCATGAGCCGGATCGGTCGAAGCGCCACCCATCTAGCGTACGTGAGCGGCACGTCAGGTCAGGGCCCCTCACAGCAGGGTCCTCACAGGAAGGAAAGCGGATCCATCTCGACCCGGACCGGCTCGGCCTTGCGGGCGCTGCGGACTCCCGCGGCCGCCTTGAGGGCCATCGCGAGGGCAGCCCCTTCCGACCGTGGGACCCGCAGGAACGCCCGCTCCCCCGTGCCGTCAGGCACCGGACCGAGCACCTCACCGACGCTCACCCCGCTCAGCAGGTCGGCGACCGCCGCCGCGGAACCACGCACCGACGCGATCCGGGTCGCCGGCGGGAAGCCCAGCGCGGTCCGGTCCCTCAGCTCGCGCGCGGCGGCACCTGCCGGGTCCCAGCGCACCAGCGCCTGCACCCCCGTCAGCCCACGGTCGGCCACCACGACGACCCGACCACCCTCGGTCGCCGGCCTCGCGAGCGCGGCAGCGGCAAACCACCGGCGCAGTGCCTCCTCCCCCGCCCGCAGGTCCGCCCGGCTCAGCATCGCCCAGGCGTCAAGCAGCAGCACCGCGCCGTAGCCCCCCGCCGCCACCGGCTCCGCACCCGGGGTCGCCACGACCAAGGCAGCCCCGGCGGGTACGTCGGACAGCACCTCGTCGCGCCCGCTCGTCCGGATCTGGACGCCCGGAAAGGCCCGGCCCAGCTCCTCTGCGGTCCGCCTCGCCCCGACGACCGACGCCCGCAGCTGCCGTCCCTCGCACACCGGGCAGCGCCAGTCACCAGCAAGCCGCCCGCACCACCGGCAGGCGGCGATGGCGTGCCCCGACGTCGCGTGCAGCGGGCCGGAGCAGGCGCTGCACCGGGCCGGGGTGCGGTCCCGCTGGCAGGCAAGGGATGGCACGTAACCGCGGCGCGGGACCTGGACCAGCACGGGAGCACCGGCATCGAGGGACTGTCGAGCGGCGGTGAACGCCAGTCCGGGGATCCGGGCTGCCTGTGCCTGCGGGTCCCGCGCCAAGTCGTCCTCGGACGTTCCGTCCACCCTCGGTGCGCTCTCCCGGACCGCCGCCCGGGTCGGCTCGAGCGGCCGGGCCCAGCCGCTGTCGATCAGCTGCTGGCCCTCAGCCGTCCGCGCCAGGCCCCCCAGCAGCGCTCCGGCTCCGGCCCGATGGGCCCGTAGGATGAGGACATCCCGAGCGTGCGCGTACGGCGAGCGGGGCTCCGCCAGCAGGTCGTCGCCGTCGTCCCAGAGCACGACCAGCCCGAGGTCGGCGACCGGCGCGAAGGCCGCCGCTCGGGTGCCGACGACGGCCTGGACCAGTCCCCTGCTTACCGCGAGCCACCGGCGGTACCGCTCGGCCGGCCCCAGGTCGGCCTGCAGCACCACGTGAGCCACACCGTTCGGTACGACACTGAGCGCGGCGCTGACCCGGGCGACGTCCCGGGCGTCAGGGACCACCACGACAGCGCCCCTTCCGGCGGCAACACACGCCTGCACTGCGCAGGCGACCTCGACGGGCCAGGTCGACCCGGGCAGCGCGCTCCAGACCGCCCGCGGGGCACCGCGCACGAGGCTCTCCAGGAAGGCCGGCCCCGAGGGGTAGCGACTCCAGCTTCCCGCCACCGGCACGGGCGGCGCTTCGGCCGGCTGTCCCGGCGGCTCGGCCTCCACCCTGGCGTGCCGGGGGGGCAGGGCCAGTCGGAGCACGTCGTAGAGGCTGCCGGCGCAGCGGTCGGCGACAGCGCGCGCGAGGCCAGCCACCTCTGGGCTGAGAACCTGCTCGGGGCTCACGAGCGACTGCAACGGCGCGAGCGCTCCGTTGTGCTCGGTTGCCGCTGTCCGCAACAGGACGATCCCATCAACCAACCGGCCCGAGAAGCGCACCCGGACCCGGCAGCCCGCCTCGGCGGCGTCCATCGTGATCGGGACGGCGTAGTCGAAGGGGCGGTCCAGGTGCGCCACTCCGGTGTCGACGGCGACCCGGGCGACCGGCCGGTCTTCAGTGAGCTGCCCGGGTTGGGGCACGGCCCGGGAGGAGCGACGGGTCGGCGTCACATCGAGGTCGAGCTGCTTCGGGTCGTCCACCGCGCGAAGGCTAGGTCACCCCGCCCCCCCTTTGGGGGGGGGGGCAACCCGGG
>JAYTHM010000296.1:0-5213 GCA_043732645.1 Frankiales bacterium | reverse complement strand
GCTGACCGCCCGGGGTGTGACGTCCCACGTGGTCGTGCGTCGTCGCCCAGCAGGTACGACGAAAGCCGGCCACCCCGAGGGAGTGGCCGGCTTCGTCGTACCGGTGCTGGTGCTCAGTAGCGGTAGTGGTCGCTCTTGTAGGGGCCGGTGACATCGACGCCGATGTACTCGGCCTGGTCCTTCCGCAGCTCGGTGAGTTGGGCGCCTAGGGCCGGCAGGTGCAGCCGGGCGACCTTCTCGTCGAGGTGCTTCGGGAGCACGTAGACGCCGAGCGGGTAGTCCTCGGTCTTCCCGAAGAGCTCGATCTGTGCGATGACCTGGTTGGTGAACGACGCGCTCATCACAAAGGACGGGTGGCCGGTCGCGTTGCCCAGGTTGAGCAGGCGGCCCTCGCTCAGCAGGATGATCGAGTGGCCGTCTGGGAAGCGCCACTCGTCGACCTGCGGCTTGATGTTGATGCGCTCGACGCCCGGGAAACGGGTCAGGCCGACGACGTCGATCTCGTTGTCGAAGTGGCCGATGTTGCCAACGATCGCTTGGTGCTTCATCTGGACCATGTCCTCGGCCATGATGATGTCCTTGTTGCCGGTGGTCGTGATGAAGACGTCGGCGGTGGGCAGGTGATCCTCGAGCCGGCCGACCTGGTAGCCCTGCATCGCGGCCTGGAGCGCGCAGATCGGGTCGATCTCGGTGACGATGACGCGGGCGCCCTGGGCGCGCAGCGACTCAGCCGAGCCCTTGCCGACGTCGCCGAAGCCGCAGACGACGGCGGTCTTGCCGGCGAGCATGACGTCGGTGGCACGAAAGATGCCGTCGACGAGCGAGTGGCGGCAGCCGTACAGGTTGTCGAACTTGCTCTTGGTGACGGAGTCGTTGACGTTGATCGCGGGGAACAGCAACGTGCCGGCCTTGGCGAACTCATACAGCCGCATGACGCCGGTCGTGGTCTCCTCGGTGACACCCTTGATGCCGGCAGCGATCTTGGTGAAGCGCTCAGGGGCCTCGGCCAGCGAGCGGCGCAGGGTGTCCAGGATGACGGTGTACTCCTCGGAGTCGTTCTCATCCGCGCTGGGCACGACGCCTGCGGCTTCGAACTGCACGCCCTTGTGCACCAGCAGCGTCACGTCCCCACCGTCGTCGAGGATCATGTTGGGGCCACCGCCGTCGGGCCAGGACACGACCTGCTCGGTGCACCACCAGTACTCAGGCAGGGTCTCGCCCTTCCAGGCGAAGACGGGTACGCCGGCCGGCGCGTCGACTGTGCCGGTCGGGCCGACTGCGACCGCGGCAGCGGCGTGGTCCTGGGTGCTGAAGATGTTGCAGGAGACCCAGCGGACCTGCGCGCCGAGCTCGACGAGGGTCTCGATGAGCACGGCGGTCTGGATGGTCATGTGCAGCGAGCCGGTAATGCGCGCGCCGGTCAGCGGCTTGGACGCACCGAACTCCTCGCGCATCGACATCAGACCGGGCATCTCGTGCTCGGCGAGGCGGATCTCCTTGCGCCCGAACTCGGCGAGGGAGAGGTCAGCGACCTTGAAGTCCTGGGTGGACATTGGGGTTCCTTAGCTTGTCGGGTTCTTGTCATGGCTTGTGTGGAGCGTGTCAGGAGCTACAGGTTGAGCAAGTGCTGGTGCTTGTCCTGCTCGAAGGCGAGCCAGCGCTCGTCTGCTGCAGGCAGCTCGGCGCGCTCGAAAGCCTCGGGCGTGGTGGGGATCTCGTCGAACCAACCGTCGAGGGCGCTAGCCAACTCGTGCTCTCGACGCAGCCGCAATGCGAAGCCGACGTCACCGAGCTCGACGCCGTGGGTCTCCAGCAGCGCCCGCAGGGAGCTCAACCGTTGGAGCTGGGCCGGACCGTAGAGCCGGTACCCCGCGGAGGACCTGGCCGGCTCGACCAAACCGAGCTGCTCGACGTAACGCAGCATCCGCGACGACCACCCCGTGGCCGTCGCTGCCTCGTTGATCGTCATCGCCATGCTCGCAACCCTAACAGGGTCATGTCAGGGCCGCACCCCTGAGGGGGTTATCTTTGACACAGCTTTGTCAGGGCTGGGCCTGTACGGCTCGGCGGAACTGGGGTAGGAGTCCAGGCATGGACATCAACGAGCACTACCGCCGCGTGGCCGACGACTTCGGCCGAAACCTGGCCGGCGTCTCCGACTGGACGGCCGCTACCCCCTGCAAGGAGTGGGACGCCCGGCTCTTGGCCACTCACGTCATCGACACCCACCGACGCGTCCTGGGACGCCTGCCCGGCATGTCCTCGGAACCGCCGGTCCTCGCCCCCGACGCTGACCTCACTGACGCCTGGACGGCCGTTCGCACCGACCTCGAAACCGCTCTGGCTTCGGACGCGGAGACCGAGGTCGACAGTTTCGGCGGCCCGGCGCCGTTCGGCCGGGTGGTCGACACCCTGCTGTGCGCCGACACCCTGCTGCACACCTGGGACATCGCCCGGGCCAGCGGCCAGGACGACACCCTCGACCTCGCGTCGGTCGCCAAGGCGCACGCCTTCCTCACGCCCTTAGGTGACCTGATGCGCCAACCCGGCGGCTTCGGCGCGGCCGTGACGGTCGCCGACGACGCCTCCGCGCAGGACCGGCTGGTCGGCTTCGCGGGCCGCAACCCCGAGCCGTCCCTCCCCTGAGAGATTTAGCTGAGGGCGAGCAGGTGGGCAGGGGCACGCTCGTCCAGCCCGCCCCGATCGGAAGCGCCCTCGCGGCTGACCAGCACCTCGCCCGACAGGTGCAGGACCCAGCGGTCGGCGGTGTCGAGGTCGGTCACCTCGTAGCGGTCCACTCCCGATTCCTCGCAGGCCGTTCGGGCCCAGGCGTGCACCACGGTCCGGGTCGCCGCCACCGGCTCGCAGACCTCCACCAGGGTCACCCGCTGCGATGACCCCACGGACAGGGCGAGCATCCGGGCGACAACGAGGTCGAAGGCGGGGCTGCTCCCGGCGAAGCCGACAGCGACGGCCCGGTGCTCGTCCTCCCCGCGCAGCCACACCAGCTCCTGCCCTGCAGAACCGCCCCGCAGCACCCAGCCGTCCTGCTCCACCAGCAGCCGCAGCACCCTCCCGGACGTGTCGACGGTCAGGTCCACGCTGTCGCCGGCGGCGCGGGTCCCGACGTACCTCCATCCGGCAGGACCGGAGCCGCACGAGAAGCCCTCGATGTCGTCGCCGACGGCGTAGCTGCCCTTCATACCCGCCAGGTCGACATGTAGCGGTCCTGCTCGGCGGTGAGGGTGTCAAGTGAGGTGCCGAGGGCCGCGAGCTTGGTCCGTGCGACCTCCCGGTCCAGCGCGGCGGGCACCTCGTGCACCCCGGGCTCGAGCGAGGCCCCCACCAGCCACTCCAGCGCCAGCGCCTGTACGGCGAACGACACGTCCATGACCGACGCCGGATGGCCCTCCGCAGCTGCGAGGTTGACCAGTCGGCCCTCGGCGACAAGGAGCAACCGTCGACCGTCGGCGAGCAGGTGCTCGTCGACGAAGGCCCGCACCCGCTGGGTCTGGACCGACGCCTCGGCGAGAGCGACGAGGTCGACCTCCACATCGAAGTGGCCGGCGTTGGCAAGGACCGCCCCGTCCTTCATGACGGCGAAGTGCTCCGCCCGCAGCACCCCCCGGTTGCCGGTCGCGGTGATGAACACGTCCCCGGCCGGGGCCGCGGCCGCCATCGGCAGCACCCGGTGCCCGTCGAGCACGGCCTCCAGCGCCCGGGACGGGTCGACCTCGGTAACGACGACGTGCGCCCCCAGGCCCCTTGCCCGCTCAGCGATCCCGTGCCCGCACGGCCCGTAGCCGGCGACCACAACCGTCGTGCCGGCGAGCAGCGCACCGGTAGCCCGCAGCACCGCGTCAAGCGTCGACTGCCCCGTGCCGTGCCGGTTCGCCACCAGCCTCTGCACCGCGGTGTCGTTGACCGCCACCATGGGCAGGCGCAGCGCCCCGTCGGCCGCCATCTGCCGCAGCCGCAGAACCCCGGTGGTCGTCTCCTCGATCCCGCCACGCACCCCGGACAGCAGCGCAGGGTGGGAGTGCAGGAGGTTGACCAGGTCACAGCCGTCGTCCAGCACGTAGTCGGGTCCGGCGTCGAGGACGGCCCGCAGGTGCCCGCCATACTCCTTGAGGGTAACGCCCTGCCGGGCGAACACGCCCACGCCCTCCTGGGCAAGGGCGGCCGCGACGTCGTCCTGCGTCGACAGCGGATTGCTCGCCGCCAGGTGCAAGCTGGCCCCTGCGGCGGTGAGCGTGCGGACCAGCGCGGCGGTCTCGGTGGTGACGTGCATGCAGGCCACTACGACCAGGCCGTCGAGCGGACGCTCGTTCGCGAAGCGCCGCCGGAGCAGCCCGAGGACGGGCATGGCGCGCTCGGCCCACGCGATCCGGCGCGCGCCCTGGTCGGACAGGGCCGGGTCGGCAATGTCATACCGGTGCATGCGGGGCAGACTACGGCCGTGAGCAACCACGAGATCCAGGACTGGGCCGCGCTTGTCGAGAGCGCCACACCCTTTGCCCGCACCCTCGGCGCCCGGCTGGTGTCCCTGACCGCCGGTGAGGTCGTCCTAGCCCTCACCGCGCCCGAGAGCCTGCTCAACCACGTCGGAGGTCCGCACGCCGCGACGCTGTTCGGCCTGGCGGAGACGGCGGCGGCCGGGGTCGTGGTGTCACTGTTCGAAGACCTCGTGGGAGCCGGCGGGGTGCCGCTCATCAAGGGCGCGGAGATCAGCTACCTGGCGATCGCCCAGGGCCCGGTCACGGCAACGGCCCGCTTCGCCGGCGACGCCGAAGGGGTCCGCGCGTCCTTCGCGACCCGCGGGGTTGCGGTGTTCCCCGTCGACGTTGCCCTACGCACCGCCGACGGCGTCCATACCGCCCAGATGCGCACCCGGATGGCCCTCAAGCAGCTCTGAGCCGGGGAGCCGCCCGAGCCAGGCCACGACCGCCGCGTGCGGCACCGTCAGCGCAAGCAGCGCGACGAGCACTGCTGACGACAACCCACCGGTCACCAGCACCAGGGCCGACACACCGGCGATCGCAACGGCAGTGGGCCCCGCCGCGCCTTTGACGAGGGCGATGGTTCTAGCCCTGCCATCGCCGTACGGCTGCAACGCCGCCAGTCGAACCAGGTGCCGCGAGGCGTGCCAGCCCGCGAACCAACCGCCGAACACCAGCAGGGCCGGGGCCACCGTCGTGGCGAGGACGACCACA
>JAYTHM010000295.1:0-5228 GCA_043732645.1 Frankiales bacterium | reverse complement strand
TGTGGCGGGCATACTCCTCGATCATGTGCAGCAGAATCCACCGGAAGTCGCGGGTTCGTTCCGGGTGGTCGGCGAGACTTGGGACCACCTGGTCCAGTGGCACCCCTGCGACGGCCGCACGGGCCGCCTCGACCTCCGCGGAGTAGAGCACGAGGTCAGCCTGCGCGTCGGCACCGTCGACGATGAAGTCGGCCCCGTTCTGGTCGGGGTCGTGAGGCCAGCCGAGGTCGCGTTCGCCGCCCGCGGCGTGCATCCGCAACCACCAGCGTTCCACCTCGGTGAGGTGGCGCACCAGCCCGAGCAAGGTCAACCTTGATGGCGGTACGGCTGGGTGGCGAAGCTGTGCGGCTGTGAGCCCTGCGCACTTGGTGAGTAGCGTCGCCCGCTGGTAGTCCAGTAATTGGGTCAGCGCCGTCATCTCCTCGGCGATGCGGTCAGGCTCGATGCGGTCGGCGGCGGGAGCCAGCCAGGGATGCGTCATGAGCACATCTTGCCCAGCCCCCACCCAGTGGTGAAGACTCCGTTGTCGGGTTTGTCGTCCCAACGGTCCAACGCGCACCCTCAGGCTGTGGAGGAGGGCTGTCCATCACCAAGAACCGGGTCCTACCCTCGGCTAGGTGAGCCGCGACATCTTCGTCCAAGACATCCCAGCCGACGTGCGAGGCGTTCAAGACATCCCCGGCGACTGGCAACCGGGGGCGCTCCCGTTTGCACGGGAAGCGGTGGTGTCTGTTATGTCCGACCTCGCGCCGTCAGCAGACTTCTCGGACCCTGCCAAGTCGGCCGGTTGACTGGACGGCGCAGTGATGCGGGTGCGGCCGCCCTGCGTCGTCAGTAATGACGAGGCGCCCGATCTTGCGCCTCAAGGCTCGAGCAATCGGTCCCACCATGAAAGGACACCGCAGTGCGCACTTTGATCTACTCCACGTTCGTCTCACTCGACGGCGTCGTCGACTCGCCTGGGGGCGGCGAGTTGCTCGCGACCTGGCGCCGCGCTGCCCTGGACGCGGGTTCGCGACGAAGCGCGAGGCGCAAGCCGAGTTGACTCGCATCCTGACCAGCGTCGAGGGCGGCATCTACGTCGCGCCGCAGCGCATGAGCGTCGCGGACTTCCTACAAACAACCTGGCTCCCAACAGTCGAGCACACCATCAAGCCCGGCACCTTCGAGTCCTACCGTCGCAACGTGCGGCTGCACATCGCGGGCGGCCGCTGGGACGGAGGCTGCTGCAGGACGTCGGCCCCGCGGACCTCAACGCTCGGTACCGCGACCTCTTGGCAGGCGACGATCAGCACCGCAAGCTCAGCCCACGGTCTGTCGCCTACATCGCCGCGATCCTGCACCGGGCGTTCCGCGACGCCGTTCGCTGGCAGGCCATCACGCGCAACCCCGCGGACGCCTCCGACCCTCCCCGCCCCGGGGCCAAGACTGAGATGCGAACCTGGACCGCCGCGCAACCGCGCGCCTTCCTCGACTCCGCGGCTGGCGACCGCCTCGCTGGCTGCTGGTGGTTGCTCGCCACCACAGGCATGCGCCGAGGTGTGGCGCTCGGACTGCGATGGGCCGACGTCGACATCGAACGTCAGCTCATACGTATCAGTCGAACCCTGATCACCACCGACGTCCAACGCAAGGACTCTCCCGGGTTCGTCTGGGGAACCCCGAAGACCGTGAAGGGCCGACGCACGATCGCCCTCGACGAGGCCGCCGTGGCGGCCCTCAAAGCCCATCGGAAGCGACAGCGGGAGGAGCGGCTCGCCCTGGGCGCCAACTACCAGGATGAGGACCTCGTCATCTGCCAGCCCGACGGCACGCCGATCCATCCCAAGACCATCAGCTACCAGTTCGGCAAGGCCGCAAGAGCCGCTGCCCTGCCCAAAGTCCGCCTGCACCATCTTCGCCACACCCACGCCACCCTGGCGCTAGTTCGCAGAGTTGCACCCACGCGTCGTGCAGGAGCGGCTGGGGCACGCGAACGTGTCCATCACGCTCGACACGTACTCGCACGTCGACCTCGATCTGCAGGCCGCAGCTGCGGCTCGCGTCGCGGCGCTGCTGACAGCCCCCGACCCCGACGAGCCGGGGCTTCCCAAGATCCTGTGACAGCCAGTGCCGGGCGGGAGGGGCGTGCGACCTGCTTCAACGCGCCCTGCGCAGCTCGTAGGACGTCTCCTGTCCCGGCCCACCGTGAACGCTCACCCGCTCAAGCTCCCGAAGACGGCGGAGAGCCTTGCGGATCGTCGGGCCCTTCCACCCCGTCGCCGCCTCCAGCTCTGCCACCCCGAGGGGCCCGGCGACGGCCGCTGCGACAAGCCGCCGTTGCGTGTCCGTCAGGTTGACGCGCGACCGACTGGCGGCCGGCTGGCGAAGTACGACTGTGAAGGCGATCGCTCTGTCGTCGAACAGTGGGTCCGGCAGTCCCATCTCCCGCAGACTTTCCAGCACCTTGGGGATGCCGGAGGCCAAATCTCCACCACCCGGGCGCCGTCCGACGCGCGTGCGTAACGGCAGATTTCGATGAGCGCCCCGTTGCGGGCCGACGTCGTCTTGGCCTTGCCAAGCCGTTCAACGGTGACGCCGTACAAGCCGCCTGGGTTCGTGATGACGAACCGCTCGGGCAGCAGCCGGACTTCCACCGCCAACCCCTCGCTCCACGAGTCCAGGTCGCGGTGCACAAGAGCGTTCGCGATCAGCTCCCGCAGGGCCTCCAGGGGGTACTCCCACTCATCGTGCACCGACCCGTCCGGCCGTTGTACCGCGTGGCGCGGCAGCACCTTGCGCGCCCAGTCCAGCGCACCCTCGAGCATCAGAGGGATCGGGCCGCTGACCGTCGCCGGCTCAACGGCACGCACCCCGTCGCCGGCAGCAGCGAGGTTCACGACGTACCGCGGGAGGTGCTGCTGCGGATGGACGCCCAAGGACAGCAGGCCTGCCTTCGTCGTCTCGCCGTCCGGGGTAAGGACTCCAGCCCGCATCAGGCACTCGGTGTCGTCCCCGAATCGTCCCAGCCCCTGCGGATCGAGCCCGCGGGCTGTCGACAACCACAGCGAGACGAGACCCCTGTCGAGGTCGGCCATCGTCGTGCCAGGAACAGCGGCACGGTCCGCGCGCGGAGCATCGCGAAGGCGCAGGAAGGCCTGCTCCTCCTCCGGTGCCATCGAGTAGTCGCCGTCCCAGGCCCGCATCCAGCCGCGCCCCTGGAAGCGGCACGGCTTCGCGGACGCATCACACTCGGCTACTTGCACGGCGATCACGGCCTTGCCGTCCACCCGGTACTGGCTCACCTCGACCCCGACCGGGGGCTGGCAAGCCGCGCCTTGCTCGCCACTCCCTGCTTGAGCGCCTACACACCAGTGAGTCCCACCGGGACGAACCCGGCCAGCTCATCAAGCCCGAGCAGGAAAACGCCGCCGCCCGGGTGGTTCGCGAGGGCGCACAACGTCTCCCCCGTCGTCGAGGGCAGACCACCCAACGCCGACTTCACCTCGAGCGCAGCGCTGTCCCGTCGAGTTCACGCAGCTCCGCCAGCAGCGCTTCGAGGTCCAGATCAGGCACTCGCCAAATGTAACCCACCCGGTGGTTACATTTGGTTATATTTGCTCGACAGCGGGTCGGGCCGGCCCGCCGCGAGGTCCCGCTGGAGACCGCTCCGGACCCCCAATCATCGGGGCGCCCGAAATTCCTGTGACCACTTCGCGACCACTGAGCCCCAAAACGAACATCCGAGGCACCTCCGCAAATCTCCGACCTGCGGTGATGCCTCCGAGTCTTGGCGGTGGCGGTGGGATTTGAACCCACGGACGTCTTGCGACGTCACACGCTTTCGAGGCGTGCTCCTTCGGCCGCTCGGACACGCCACCGGCAATGACTCTAGCGAACCCCAGAGGCCCCACGTCCTGTGGGCGGCGACACAATTGCGAAGAAAGAATTGATGGTTCAGCTACCTCTCTGCAGAGCAGCCCGAGCCCCGAAGCGAGGAGCTCGTCACAGAGGAGCAGGTCCAAGCGATCTGTGAGCTCCTGAGGTTCGGCCCGTCTGCAGCCAACCAGCAGCCACTCCGACTTCAGCCATCAAGGACGCGTTCGCCGAGGAGTCCTCGCGGCACGCCAGCTGCCGCGACAACGCGTTCTTGCAGGCTGGCTAGGTCGTCGTCGGTGTCCGCGCCACCGGCCTTGCCGCCGTACCGATCGTGGGCTTCGACGGCCCCGGCATCGACGCCGAGTTCTTGTCCGGCGGCACCTTCTGGTCGGTCCTCGTGGTCAACGTCGGACAGCCCGGCCCGGACGCGTGGTTCGACCGGCTCCCACGCCTCGCGTACGACGAGGTCATCACCACCGTCTGACTGTCGCCGTCAGCGGCGCGGGTCAAAGAAGGCTTTGAGCAGGGCACCACACTCCTCAGCCAGCACGCCAGGGACCACCTCAGGGCGATGGTTCAAGCGGCGATCCCGCAGGACGTCCCACAGGGACCCGGCAGCGCCGGCCTTCGGGTCGACCGCGCCGTAGACGACCTTGTCCAGCCGCGCCAGGATGATCGCGCCCGCGCACATCGTGCACGGCTCGAGCGTCACGACCAGCGCACAGCCACTCAGCCGCCACGCACCCAACAAGCGGGCGGCGGCGCGGATCGCGACGACCTCCGCATGGGCGGTCGGGTCGCCGCTGTCCTCACGGTCGTTGTAACCGAAGGCCAGCGCCACGCCGTCCGGGCCGAGGACGACAGCTCCCACCGGCACATCGCCCCGAGCCCCGGCGAGCTCGGCCTGGGCGAGGGCGGTCCGCATCGCCTCGTCATACAGGGAGGTGGGGGTCACCCTTCGCGCAGGCCCTCGAGGACGTCGAGGAACCCGGCCCGGTCGGCCAGCAGCCCTGAGTCTCCGGCCGGCTCGGCGACAGGGCGAGTGCCCTCGTCGTCCCCGTCCACGTCGGCCTCCTCGACCGCGATGTCCTCCCAGAGCATCGCGGCGACGTCGCTGCCGAGCACCGCGCGTCGGTCCGACAAGAAGACCCGCGGCTCGTCGAGAGCGCTGGCGCCGCCGTCGACGCGGACGACAGCGACGTACTCGTCGTCCTCCTCGAGCAGCAGCAGCGCAGGACCAGCTCCGTCGCCGGACAGGTCCCGGAGCTCCTCGGCAAGCGCTTCGAGGTCGTCGATCTCCCACAGGTCGAGCCCGCAACCGGTCCATACGTCGTCGGTGCGGGTCAGCGCAGCGGCGAAGTGGCTCACAG
>JAYTHM010000294.1:0-5253 GCA_043732645.1 Frankiales bacterium | reverse complement strand
CTGGGACTGACAGACCGGAGGTGGACGGTCGAGGAGGTAGTGCGATATCACCTTCCTCCGCCCCACACGGCACTCCACGCTGTCGTGTAGCTCTACCCGCAGGAGCAGACAGGACAGAAATGCGAGGATCTGCTTGCCGATCTGCTCTCGCTCGGCGTCAAGGCCGCCTGAAACCTTCCTGACTACTGCAAGGCTGAGGCGACGCCTATGCAGTATAGCTTGTCGCCCCTCAGCACCACACTCAGAGCGGTCAACCCGACAGTAGCTGGGCCGAATTCGAGCGCGCCGTTTACACCGTCGTACTCACTGCCGTGGCAGGGACAGATCAGAATGGTGTCCGGGGCCATGAGCTTCGGATTCGGCTCGTCCACGGTGCAGCCCGCGTGGGGGCAACGCAGACTGTAGGCCCGCAGGTAGGTCTCGTTGCCCTGCTCGCCCACGCTCAGGGTATGGCCGTCGGCGGGCTTACTGAGCCGCGTGACCACAGATTTGTACATCGTGCCCTGGTTCGGGTACAGGAAGGTCAGGTAGGTACCGGGCGCGTCTAGGGCGACGAGCGGCCCAATCTCAACCTCCGGCCTGGTGGGCGCGGCGGCCAGCGCCCTGGTCTGCCCGGCGGCGGCCAGCAGCGCGGCGCTGCCGATAACTTTCAGCACTGTTCGGCGTTCTAGGGTTCTGCGATCAGGGGTTCTGCGGTACATGGAGCTCTCCTTCATGGCTGACTGTCCAGCGTGCGGTCTGCGGGCTTCGGGCCACCCAGCGCCCAGGCTCGCAGCTCATGGTAGGCGCTCAGAACTACCGCCGCCGTTAGATCGCAGGATTGTATGCCCGCCGCGCCCACGTTCTGCACCACCTGTTGTGCCAGAGGTGAGGCTCCGGCCCGGCTTCTCAGCACGCCCTCTGCCTCTTCGGGATAGAGCGGGTCGGACAGGTCGTGCAGGGTCAGCAGCGGCCTGTTCCAGAGGCCCGTGGGCGTGAGCGGGGCGAGCAACCCGGCGGCCCCCGGCGCGGCCTGCATGCGGACGATGCCGACGTTCATCGGGTCGTCGTCCATGCTGCTCTGGTAGTAGGTAGCGGCATTGCTGTACGGGAAGCCGCCGTAAGCTGCCAGCCAGCGCGGAACCTCGCGGGCAAAAGCGTCCAACAGCGTGCGGTAAGCCCTTTCATCGGCCCGGACGTGCGTCACGTCTCCGATCTGCCCCAGGTTGGCCTTGAAACGGTCAATGGTGGGCGCGCCCGCGAACAGCACCGAGACCGAAGCGGTACTGGCCGCCACGTCCGACAGCAGGGCCGGGTTGGCAGGGTCGTTGTATCCGATGAGCCGCGTGCCCACCAGATTGCGGGTGAAGTAGTCGTACACCAACCGGAAATCGGTCAGGTACCCCACCTGCGCTGCCCAGCCGGACACTGGAGCGCAGAGGGCCAGCCCGCCCGAAACCGGAACATTCCGTTCAAGCAGCAGCGTCACCGCCAGCCCGCCCACGCCGTTCCCGGCCAGCAGCGGCGGGTGGGCCGGGTCGAGGCGGCTCAGGGCACTCAGAAGGGTCTGGGCAGCCGTCAGACCTGCACTCAGGCTGCTGCCGGTCAGGCCAGCGAGCCGCAGCACCGCGCCGCCGGTCTGTTCGGGCCAGCTCTGGATCGGCAGGGCGGCATCGTCGAGCATCAGCAGGGTGTCAGCATTTCTGGCAGGAAAGGTGACGCTCAGCCTCAGGCTTCCGAGTAGACCGCTCAGGTGCAGAGTTCCGGCGGCGTCGGTGCTGGCCTGAACGCCACTCAGGCCGGGGAGGGTCTCCAGGGCCCGACGGGTGGCGGCAGGACTGGCTGCGAGGGCCGCGCCGCCCAGATTCAGACTGCACAGCACCATCATCACGACGATATTCAGCTTCATTCGGTTCACCGGTGCTCAAGAACCCGGCCCGGAAGGCCCCGTCCTGGGTCTGGGAGCGCCTTCCGGGCGGGCCTCACTGTCCCTGTATTCCAGTCTTCAGGTCAGGTCGGCGCTGTCGAGCAGGTCGCCGGTGTAGCTGTAGGTATCCAGCCGCACCTTGTCGCCCTTGACGGTGATGTGGCTGTAGCTCCAGAGATGACGCACGAAGCTCTTGACGTTGGCTGCCCAGGGTACCGAGGCGTCGCGGGCATAGAAGGGTGCTCCCGCCGCGCCCTGGATGATGTGCTGAACGGGCCGGTTGAAGCTGGCCACCTTGCTGCCGTCCTTGTGAACCGGGGTGCTGGCGTCAATCACGGTGCGGCTGTAGTTGTGCTCGTGCCCGTGGAAGGTGGCGACCACGCCGTTGTCCACGCAGATCTGCCAGAAGCGGTCGCGGGCCGCTACCGCATCGGGGTCGGTGCCGCCGCCCCACTGGCTGTCCTGGGTATGGCCGCCGTTGGGGAAGGCGGGCTCGTGCGCAAACACGAAGACGTGCTTGGCCCCCGCCGTCTTGGCCGCCTTCACGTCGGCCTCGAACCAGTCGAGCTGGCCTTTCAGCAGCCGCCCGAAGAAGTTGCCGCCCACCTGGGCCGGGTTGCTGGAGTACCAGTAGTCGGTGTTGAGCTGCACGAAGTGGCTGCCGCCGTAGCCGAAGCTGAAGACCGCGCCCTTATATGGGGGTAGCCCGGCGGCCTCGGGGGCCGGGCCGTTGCCGGGGTTCTCGAACTCGCTGGCGAACACCACCTCGGCGGCCTTTTCGCCCTGCTTGTCGTACTGGGTGCCGTCGGTGAACGTGTCGAGCAGCGACTCGTGGTTGCCCATGCCGGTGTAAATGGGGACGTAGCGGCCCAGCGGCCCGTACAGGCGCTTCCACGACTTCATCTGGGCGCGGAAGTCGGCCTCGGAGGTGGTGTAGCCGCTGATCAGGTCGCCGGTGAAGAACATGAAGTGCGGGTTGTGGCGCAGCATCTGAGCGGAGAGGGCGCGTGCCGAAGCACCGTTGATGCCCTCGAGCGCCGTCTCGCCGCCGCCGAGCGCCCCGGTGCGCCCATCGCAGGTGAACACGAACGAGAAGCTGTCGCTGCTGGGTTCGGCCAGGAACTGGTAGCTGGGGGTGGTGTAGCTGTCGCTTCCCACACTTGCAGTCACAGCGTACTTGTGCAGCCCACCCTGAGCCAGACCGCTGACAGGCACCACATGACGCTTGGCAGCCTTGTTGTCGCTGAAACTGCGAGAGCCGACCTTGACCGACCCCCGGCTCTCCACATCGGTCTCCCACCAGATGACCACGCCCGCGCCGAAGGTCTGGGTCACGAAAGGACCGTCCACGATGTTCACGCCTAGGCCGTAGGTATCACCGCTCTTGGTGACGCGCATGGTACGGTCGATAAAGCGCACGGCGGGCTTACGCGGGTCGAGCATCTCGATGCGGTAGGCCACCACGCCGCCCGCGTCGAGATACTCGGTGGCGAAGCGCTTGATGAAAGACGCGATGTCGAGCGTCGCCTTGTGATCCTGCACCGGGGCGTCTTCCTTGACCGAGGTGTTGAGCACGTAAATCGGGTACATCAGTCTGTTCTCGTAGCTTGGCAGTCCGATGTAGACCGTGGCTCCCTGGGTGGGAGTGGCTGTGCTCCACATCAGGCTGGCCTTGCCGTCGGCGCTCATTTGAACGAGCGGCTCGGCAGCGATCAGGCGTTCCGGGGTGCTGTCCACCACCTTCTGGTTGGCGGGGGGCACCGGCATCTTGCTGGGGTCGGGCGCGACCGCCAGAAGCTGGTTCTGGTCGGCGGCAAGCGCGCGGCTAGCAAGAGCGGTGGCGGCGGTTCCGGTGAACAACTTCAGGGCGTCTCTGCGCTTCATAGATGAGACTTTGCTCTCAGAGAGTCAGGAGCTTGTCAGCGTTGCTGTGTTCCGATTTTTTCTACGACGGCAAATTGGGATTGAGGAGCTGATCCTCAAGCCGCTACAGGAAGGCTGCGGGATCGCGTCGGAAGCGCAACTGCTGGCGTCTTGCTTCATGACGGACATCGAGTTGGGCCCGAAGGTTTCGCCACGCAGACACGCAGGTCGGCTGAAGCTCGGCTGGCGTCGGAGCCCGCAGGCGGGTCCCGAACGCCGTAATCAGACGCACCTGACCCCGAATCACGGTGCTGGGGGCAGCGACTTTCCGACCCGAGGTGCGACGCTCGTGATACCGAGCCGATCCGAAGAACTGCTCCAGATCGTTGTTCGTCCGGGGTAGACCCGGCACCCGGTAGGTCGCAAAAAGATTCGGACCGTAGCCCCCACGGACCTTCAGGAAGTGCCGGAGCGGCGCTGAGAGCGAGGCCTCCCGGCTCGCTTCCTGGTCTGTCCCTCGGAGCACCCGGTCAAACTGACGTTCGACCGTCTCCGGGGTGTCATCACCTAGATTCGCCAGAACCTGCGCGGCCTGCAATACGAGGCAGTGGGCCGCCTCGATCTTCGGCCAGACCAGCTGGTCATCTTGGAGCGCGCGACTGAGGTGACCATTCAGCAAGACGAGGTCGGGGTCTATCTTCTCGAGCCCCCTTTTTGCGTCTCAAGGACGTGCTTTAGCGAGGCTTCGATCTGGGTGATGCGCTCCTTGAGTCGCAGGCCGCTCGCCACCAGCGGCGGGCGACCATCGTCCGTCAGGGCACTCCGCACGGCCAGACAGTACGCCGTCAACACCCCCGCATGCTGGTCGTTGCGGGCCTCCAGGCGGCGTTCGATCTTCCGGATTCCTCTCAGGTTCTTCTTCAGCATCACCTTGGCGTGCCGGTCGGCTTCGTAGATCGGGCGGGACGCCTCCCACAGGAAGTGAAACTGACAGAGTTGATGCGGCACCCCTGGCAATGCTCGCTGCACAGCGTTCCGGATGGAACGCTGGCCGTCACTGATGACGCCCAGGATGGGAATTCCGTCCCCCAACGCCTGCACGACCTCCTAGAAGAGCGGCACGAGCTGCTCCTCCCCGCTGCCGAGCAGGGCACGTGCGAGTAGCACTTCACCCGACAGGATATCACGCAGCACCCACATCACCTCATGCCCGACGTCCGGCTGCAATCCACCTGGTGGCCAGCATCACCTGCCCTCTGGCCTGGAGCTTCGCTCGCAGCTGGTGAGCGTCTATCAAACGCAGGGCCAGCAGTTCCTCGTAGCGGTGCACCAGCAGCGTGACCGTACGCTCGCTCACCTCGACGTTGCGTTCCAGCAACGTCGAGGTGAATCTCGGGAACCGAGCGGTGCTGCTCGTACCGCAGCGTGCCGATCAGCGCCAGCACGTCCAGGCCATACTCACTGTGCGGCAAGGCGAGCGCCCC
>JAYTHM010000293.1:0-5260 GCA_043732645.1 Frankiales bacterium | reverse complement strand
CGAGTCTCCCGCACAGAGCGAAGGTCAACGTGGTCTTAGAACAGCAGCCGCAGTAGCTCACGTCCCCGGGTCTGGAGTTGCTGCTCCAACTCGGCATGCTCCAGGCCGATGCTGTCAGAGGGAGTGGCTACAGAGCTGCCGACGCCGGAATATGGCTGTCAGCGGTGGCGGGGCGGGCTAGAGCGTCACGCGGGATCCGACGACGACGGTGCGGTCGCGGGGGAGATTGAAGTAGTCGGCGGCGTCGACGGTGATGCTCGCGGTCGCGAGGAACAGTCGCTTACGCCAGCGGCTCATTCCTGGAGACTTTCCGGTTCGGAGTTCGATGGTGGACAAGAAGTAGGAGACGTCGTCGGTGTGGACCTCGGTTTCGAGGCCGGCTGCGGTGGCGAGAGCCATGGCGGCGGGGACGTCGGGTTCGTCCATGTAGCCGAGTCTGACGCTGACGTGGGTGATGCCGTCGTCGGGGTCGTTGAGGTGGTCGATGTCGATGCGCTCGGACTCGGGGACATAGGGGATGGGGAGGGTCTCGATAGCCAGAATGACGACGCGTTCGTGCAGCACGTGGTTGTGCTCGACGTTCGCTCGCAGAGCCAGGGGGGTGGTGCTCCTGCCGCGGTTGAGGAATACCGCGGTGCCTGCGACGCGTGGGAGCTCGGGGTCCAGGGCGTGGAGCTGGGAGATGAAGGCATCCAGCGGGCCTTCATCGCGTTCGCGTTGAGCAGTGACCAGGCCGCGACCGGTCTGCCAGGTGGTGAGGATGGTGAAGACCAGGAGCCCAATGAGCAGCGGTAGCCAGGCGCCGTGCGCGAGCTTGGTCAGGTTCGCAGCAAGAAACAGCAGATCGATGACGAGGAAGGCTCCGCCGCCGCCGAGCACGAACCACAGCGGCCTGTTCCACTGGGTCCGGACGATGTAGAAGAACAGAATGGTAGTCGTGGCGATGGTCACGGTCACGGCCATCCCGAAGGCGAAGGCGAGGGCGGCGGAGCTTTGAAAGGTGAAGACGAGGACGAGGACAGAGACGAGCAAGACCCAGTTGATGAGCGGTACATAGATCTGCCCGACGGCCCGGGCGGAGGTGTGCTGGATGCGCAGCCGCGGAAGGTAGCCAAGTTGAACGGCCTGGTGGGCGATGGAGAAAGCGCCGGTGATGACCGCCTGGGACGCGATCACGGTAGCTGCAGTGGCGAGCAGGATCATGGGAATCCGTCCCCAGCTCGGGATGAGCAGGAAGAAGGGGTTCGCGACCGTCTTTGGGTCACTGAGCACGAGCGCACCTTGGCCGAGGTAGCTCAGCAGGCAGGCGGGGAAGACCAACGCGAGCCAGGCCCGCGTGATGGGAGTGCGTCCGAAGTGGCCCATGTCTGCGTACAGGGCCTCGGCGCCGGTGATGGCGAGGACAACGGCGGCGAGGGCGAAGAACGCGACGGCGAAGTGCTGGGCGAGGAAACCGGTGGCATAGGTCGGGGACAGCGCGAACAGAATGCTTGGGTGCTCGAAGATCCCCTTGACGCCGAACGCCGCGATGGCGATAAACCAGACGATCATCACCGGCCCGAAGACCCGGCCGACTCTGGCCGTGCCGAGTCGTTGAGACAGAAAAAGGCCGATCAGGATGACGGCCGTGATCGGCACGACCGCGTCGCTAAGCGACGGCTGGATGATCTTCAGTCCCTCGACCGCGGACAGGACCGAGATCGCCGGGGTGATCATGCTGTCACCGAAGAACAGCGCCGCTCCAAAGATGCCCAGAGCGGCCAAGATCAGGGCAGTTCTTCGGCCACCGCGATGCGGACCACGACTGATGAGGGTGATCAGCGCCAAGATCCCGCCCTCGCCGTCGTTGTCGGCACGCATGACAAGTAGCACGTACTTCAGAGTGACGATGATCGTGACGGACCAGACGACCATCGAAACGAGCCCGTACACGCTGGCCTTCGTCAGTGCCACGGGGTGCGGGTCGTGAGGGCTGAAGATGGTCTGGATCGTGTATAGCGGGCTGGTCCCGATGTCGCCAAAGACGACACCGAGGGCACCAACTGTCACGGCCAGACGGACCGAACCGCGAGCGTCGGATGGTGCGTGCATGCTTTGCTTCCCTGGGATCCGGCGGCCAGTTTGTTCCGCCAACTGAGCCTAGAGGCGAACCGAACGGGTTCTCTCGCGGGCGGCGTGAGGATTTCGTGAGGACAGCGCGAGGATGCCGTGTGAAACACCCACCCAGCCTCCGAGGGGGAGTTGTCTGCAGCTACTGGTGGTTGGCACCGGCCTACAGATGTGCTGGAGGGATCCGTCGTGACGGATGTCGTGTTCGTGTTGTTGACACTGGCGGGCTTTGCCCTGATGGGACTGCTCGCGAAGGCGGTCGGAAAACTGTGAATACGGAGAACGTGATCGGCCTCACCCTCGCGGTCCTGCTGACGTTGTTCCTGTTGGTGGCCCTGCTGTTGCCGGATCGGTTCTGATGAGCGCCACCACCGTCGCTGGCCTCGCGTTCGCCCTCAGTATTGCCGTGGCTGTCGTAGCCGTGTACCGGCCGCTGGGTGATTTCATGGCCCGGTTGTTTGAGAGCACCCGCCACACGCGCTTGGAGAAGGTTGTCTACAAGACGGTCGGGATCGACCCGGACGCGGATCAGACCTGGAGCGCCTACCTGCGCTCGGTCCTGGCTTTCAGCGGGGTGTCGGTCGCTTTTCTTTACGGACTTCTGCGGATCCAGAACCACCTTGGCCACCCGTACGCCGTGCCGAACATGCCACCGGCCGTGTCGTTCAACACCGCGGTCAGCTTCGTCACCAACACGAACTGGCAGAGTTATTCCGGCGAAAGCGCGATGGGTTACGTCGGGCAGGCCGTAGGCCTGGCGGTCCAAAACTTCCTGTCCGCCGCCGTTGGCATCGCCGTCGCCATCGCCCTAGTCAGGGGATTCTCGCGCTCTAGGACCGACCGTCTCGGCAACTTCTGGGTTGACCTGACTCGCTGCACTCTGCGGCTGCTGCTACCAATCTCCTTCATCGTTGCGATCCTCTTCGTCGCCTCCGGGGAAATCCAGAACCTGCACGCCTACAGGACCATGATGGGTGTGAACGGCACCCCGCAGACCCTCCCGGGGGGTGCGGTAGCTAGCCAGGAAGCCATCAAGCAGTTCGGCACTAACGGTGGTGGTTTCTTCAACGCCAACAGTGCCCACCCGTTTGAGAACCCAACGACCTACACGAACTGGCTGGCTACGTTCCTGGAGATCGCGATCCCCTTCTCGCTCTGCCGAACCTTCGGTGTGATGGTGAAGGACAAGCGCCAAGGCCTCGCCATCGCCAGCGTCATGGGTCTGCTACTGGTCACTACAACGGGTCTGCTGATGGGAGCGCAACTCGCTCACCACGGTACCGTCCCGACCTCGGTCACCTCAGCGGCCGAAGGCACCGAGACCCGTTTCGGCGTGCCCGACTCGGCGATCTTCGCCAGCACCACCACGGCCACCTCCACAGGCGCGGTCAACAGCTTCCACGACTCCTACACCAGCCTGGGCGGGGCAGTGACCCTTTTCAACATGATGCTTGGGGAGGTCGCTCCCGGAGGCACCGGATCAGGACTTTACGGGATGCTGGTGCTGGCGATCCTGTCGGTTTTTATTGCGGGTCTTATGGTTGGGCGCACGCCGGAATATCTCGGTAAGAAGATCGGCCGGCGCGAGATCACCTTCGCCTCGCTCTACATCCTGGCCACCCCGACGATCGTGCTGACCGGGACCGCAACGGCCATGGCGTTCCCGAAGGAGCGCGCGGCGATGCTCAACGGCGGGTCGCACGGGTTTTCTGAGGTGCTGTATGCGTTCACGTCGGCGGGCAACAACAACGGCAGTGCTTTTGCAGGCATCAGCGTCAACACGACCTGGTACAACACTGCACTCGGCCTAGCCATGGTGTTCGGCCGCTTCCTGCCGATGATCTTCGTGCTGGCGCTGGCCGGTTCTTTGGCCAGGCAGATCCACACGCCGGCATCGGCGGGCACCTTGCCGACTCACCGGCTGCAATTCGTCGGTTTCCTCACCGGAGTGACGGTCATCGTCGTCGCCCTCACCTACTTCCCGGCGCTTGCTCTGGGACCGCTCGCGGAAGGGCTCCACTGATGTCCGTGACCACCGCCATGCTGTCACCCACGGGATCGGACACTCCCTCGCCCACGCGGCGCGTCGGCAACGGCCGCTTGGATCCCAAGATCCTGCTTGCGGCGCTTCCCGGAGCGTTCTTGAAGCTCGACCCTCGGACGCTCTACAAGAACCCCGTCATGTTTATCGTTGAGGTCGGTTCGGTTTACACGACCATCCTTGCGGTGAAGGAGCGCACTGCGTTCGCGATTCTCATCGCGATTTGGCTCTGGCTGACCGTCGTGTTCGCCAATCTCGCCGAGGCGGTTGCGGAAGGTCGCGGGAAGGCGCAGGCCGATGCTCTGCGTCGGACCAAAACTGACACGATGGCGCGCCGGCTCACCAAGACCGGTGAGGAGCTCGTGGCTGCACCCGAGCTGCAGCGGGGCGATCGGGTCGTTTGCGAAGCAGGCGACACGATCCCCGGCGATGGTGACGTCGTTGAGGGCGTCGCGTCGGTCGACGAGTCCGCGATCACCGGTGAGTCGGCACCGGTGATCCGCGAATCGGGCGGGGACCGCAGTTCGGTCACGGGGGGAACGAAGGTCCTATCGGATCGGGTGGTCATCGAGATCACCCAGAAACCTGGCGAGAGCTTCATCGACCGGATGATCGCGCTGGTCGAAGGCGCCTCGCGGCAGAAGACCCCCAACGAGATCGCCCTCAATATTCTCCTGGCCTCCTTAAGCATCATCTTCCTCCTCGCCACTGCAACGCTTCAGCCTCTGGCGATCTTTGCGAAGGCCAGTCAGCCCGGCCTGCCGAACACCTCTGCGCTCGGCGAGCACGGCGTCAGCGCGATCGTCCTGGTCAGTTTGCTGGTCTGCCTGATCCCGACCACTATCGGAGCGCTGCTATCAGCGATCGGTATCGCCGGCATGGATCGGCTCGTACAGCGCAACGTCCTGGCGATGTCGGGCCGCGCAGTGGAGGCCGCCGGCGACGTTAACACGTTGCTGTTGGACAAGACCGGCACCATTACGTTGGGCAATCGGCAAGCGAGTGAGTTCGTGCCCGTCG
Organism: Frankiales bacterium; assembly: GCA_043732645.1. GTDB lineage: Bacteria > Actinomycetota > Actinomycetes > Mycobacteriales > SCTD01 > RYN-111. The sequence continues at coordinate 90 of JAYTHM010000293.1, read as the reverse complement.
GATCCACCACTCCGGTAGCCCTCGCAGACGCGGCGGAGCTGTCCTCGCTGGCCGACGAGACCCCAGAGGGCCGCTCAGTCGTGGTGCTCG
>JAYTHM010000292.1:0-15773 GCA_043732645.1 Frankiales bacterium | reverse complement strand
TCAGGCTCGTAGGAGCCGGCCGTGAGGTCACAGTCATCGAGCGCGAGGACATTCCCGGGGGCCGCGCCGGCCGCCTGGAGCTCGACGGCTACCAGTTCGACACCGGACCGTCGGTTCTGACGATGCCCGACCTGATCGCCGATGCTTTCGACTGCGTCGGGGAGCGGATGGAGGACTGGCTGGAGCTGACACCGGTCGACCCGCTCTACCGAGCGTTCTACCCGGATGGCTCCACGCTCGACGTCAAGGCCAACCGCGAGGCGATGGCCGAGGAGGTCCGGCAGGTCTGCGGCCCCGAGGAGGCTGCCGGCTACGAGCGGTACGTCGACTTCGTCAGTGCCCTCTACCGGCACGAGATGAAGGACTTCATCGACCGCAACATCGACTCGCCATTCGACCTCCTGACGCCCAACCTGGCCCGGCTCGCCGCCGCCGGCGCGTTCCGCAGGCTCGCGCCCAAGGTCGCGACGTACCTGAAGGACCCGCGCACGCAGCGGGTCCTGTCCTTCCAGTCGATGTACGCCGGGCTCAGCCCCTACGACGCGCTCGCGATCTATGCGGTCATCGCCTACATGGACTCCGTCGCGGGCGTGTTCTTCCCCAAGGGCGGCATGCACGCGGTGCCGCAGGCCCTCGCCGGAGCGGCCGAGAAGCACGGCGTCGTCTTCCGGTACGGCGAGAGCGTCACCCGCGTCCTCATCGAGCACGGCCGTGCTGTGGGGGTCGAGACCGCGTCCGGGGAGCGAATCAGCGCCGACGTGGTCGTCCTCAACCCGGACCTGCCGGTGGCCTACCGCGAGCTGTTGCCGCCCGAGGCCACCCCGCGTCGCGTGAAGTCCCTCACTTACTCCCCCTCGTGCTTCGTGCTGCTGGCCGGTTCGACCCAGGGTTACACGAAGACGGCGCATCACAACATCCACTTCGGTCGAGCGTGGCGGGAGGTCTTCACCGACCTGATCGACCGTGGCCAGCTGATGACCGACCCGTCGATCCTGGTGACCAACCCGACGCACTCCGACCCAGCGCTCGCTCCCGCGGGAGGGCACAGCTACTACGTGCTGGTCCCGACCCCCAACCTCGACGCGGGCCTGGACTGGCACGAGCTCGGACCGCGATACCGCGATGAAATCGTCAGCCGACTCGAAACGATGGGGTATGTCGGGTTCGGCGACTCCCTCCAGGTCGAGCACATCACGACGCCTGCCGACTGGCAGCGACGCGGGATGGAGCGGGGCGCCCCCTTCGCGAGCGCGCACTCGTTCTTCCAGACCGGCCCCTTCCGGCCCTCCAACCTGGCCCCGCACGTCGAGGGCGTGGTGTTCGCTGGGTCCGGGACCCAGCCCGGCGTGGGCGTGCCGATGGTCCTGATCAGCGGCCGGCTCGCGGCCGAACGCATCCTCGGCCCGGACCGCACCTATCGCTCGCGAGCCATGATGTGAGGTTACCGGCGTGGACGCACACCGGCGTACCGCGCAAGATCCTGGCGGGCGGGGTGGTCGGCACGTCACTGCTCGCCTTCGGTGGCATCGGCGCGGGAGCGGTGCCCGGACTGAAAGATGCGATCGCCCTTTTCCTCCACCTGACCTGGCTGCACGACAACGGCCTGATCCAGACGGTCTGCACGGTCGTGGTCTTCCTGGGCATGGTGCTGCTCGTGACCTGCTGGTGGCAGCTCCGACACCTGCTCGGCGGCCTCTCGCCACGGGCAGTCCTGTTTGTCGCCGGGCTGTGGTCGCTCCCGCTGCTGATCGCCCCGCCGCTGTTCAGCCGTGACGTCTACGCCTACGCCGGCCAGGGCAACCTCGTCGCGAACCACATCGACCCCTACACCTACGGCCCGGGCGCGTTGACCGGTAAGTGGTCCTTTCGGGTCGACGGCATCTGGCGCTTCAGCCCGGCGCCGTACGGGCCGGTGTGGCTGTGGCTGTCGGGTCGGGTTGTGCTGCTCGTGGGAGACCATGTCGTGGCCGCCATCATCATCCTGCGCCTGCTCGCGGTCGTGGGGCTGCTTCTGGTCGCGTGGGCGCTCCCCCGGCTGGCCATGGCGCACGGCGTCGCACCCCAGCGCGCGCTGTGGCTGGGTCTGGCAAACCCCTTCGTCCTGCTCCACGGCGTCGCCGGGGCACACAACGACGCCCTCATGATCGGCCTGCTCATCACCGGCTTGGCCGTCGCGGGCCGCTCCCCCAGCCACCGGCGCCTCGCGCTCGCGGCCGCGATCATCACCGTTGCCGCGCTGGTGAAGCTGCCGGCCGCCGCGGCCCTGGGGTTCTTGCCGATGCTGTCGCTCGGATGGCCGGCCCGCCTCCGCGCGACCGCCGTGATGGGAGCCAGCGCTGCCGTCACGGCGGTGACGGTCACCGCCGCCACCGGGCTCGGTTGGGGATGGCTGCACACCCTCGACGCGGGCAGCGCCAAGCTGTCGATCTTCTCCCCGGTGACCGGCCTCGGCTTCCTGACTGGCAACGCCCTGAGCGCCCTCGGGCTCGTCGACACCCCCGCGGTCGTCACCCGCGTCTTCCTGGCCGGTGGACTGGCCCTTGGTGGGGTACTCGCCGTCGGGCTGCTGCTGCGGGCGCACCAGATCGGCCCGATGCGGGCCCTCGGCCTCACGATGGTCGCGGTCGTCGCGCTGGGTCCGGTCGTCCAGCCCTGGTATCTGCTGTGGGGCCTGGTACTGCTCGCCGCGGTCGGCGGCGAGCGCAGCCTGCTCCCTCTCGGTGCGCTGTCGCTGGCCCTGTGCCTCGCGCTGTTCCCCAACGGCAAAAGCCTCATCGACCCTCCCCTGTACGGCGCCCCCGTGGCTGCCGCGATCGGCTTCGCGGTCTACCAGGTCCGCAGGTCGGCCCGGCAGTTGCGCGTCGAGATCGTCGCCGCGACCCCGGTCCCGGTGTGAGAGCTCTCGACGCCGCGGGCATCACCGACCCCACCCTGCGTGCGGCCTATGGGACCTGCCGCACCCTCAATGCCGCGCATGGCCGGACCTACTACCTCGCCACCGCTCTGCTGCCGCCGGCAAAGCGGCCAGCGGTGCACGCCCTCTACGGCTTCGCCCGCTATGCCGATGAGGTCGTCGACGACCTCGGCTCGGTGCTGTCCACGGCCGAGAAGGCCGCCAGCCTGCGTGAGCTGCGGGCCTCGGTCCTGGGCGGCCCGGCGCACCCCGTGGTCCTGGCCCTGCGGGACACGATGCGCCGCTGGGACATCCCGCTAGAGCACATCGAGGCGTTCCTGGACGCGATGGAGCTCGACCTGACAACGTCGTCGTATCAGGGGTTCGAGGACCTCATGGGCTATATGTACGGGTCGGCCGCGGTCATCGGGCTGCAGATGGTGCCGGTCCTCGAACCGGTCGTGCCCTACGACGTCGCGGCGCCCTACGCGCGCGACCTGGGCGTCGCGTTCCAGCTGACCAACTTCCTGCGGGACGTCGGTGAGGACCTGGCGCGCGGCCGGGTCTACCTGCCGCAGGACGACCTCGACGAGTTCGGGGTGACCTGGGACAGCCTCGGCTCCGGCGTCGTTGACGGGCGGCTGCGTCGCCTGATGGCCTTCGAGGTCGCCCGGACGCGCGAGCTATACCGCAGCGCCCGGCAGGGCGTGCGGCTGCTGCATCCGACGTCCCGCCCCTGCATCGAGACCGCCCTCACCCTGTACGGCGGGATTCTCGACGAGCTCGAGCGGCAGGACTTCCCGGTGCTGTACCGGCGGGTCTCGGTCGGCAACGGCCGTCGGGCTGCGGTCGCCGGCGCAGGCCTGGTCCGGGCCCGCCGCGCCCGGCGCCTGTCAGTGCGCTAGCCGACGGCCCCAGAACAGCCACCACGACAGCGTCTGGACGACCAGCGCGAAGCCGAACAGCAGGTCCTCGACCGGGGCGTAGACGATCCGCAGGCCGGTGATCGCATGCGGGTCGTAGAGCACGACGCCCCGTCCGGTAAGCACCCCGTTGGTGACCAGCTGGAAGACCACCACGATCGCGTAGCCGACCCAGAACGCCTTGCGGGCAAGGACTCTCGTCCTCAGCACAGCCATATCCAGCACGACCGAGCCGGCCACCCCCAACAGGGCCGCGAGGGTGTAGCTCACAACCGCCAGCCCCGGACGCGCCGGACGGCCTCGACCGACAGGACCGCGCAGGTCGGCACGACGAGGAAGAACAGGACCTCCTCCAAGGGCAGGGCGCCGAGGTCGATCCCCAGCACCTGCCGCGCGTCGAAGCGCCAGTGGTGCGCACGGACCGCGAACACGTCCCAGGTCACGAAGACGGCGGCGACCGGCGCGAGCGTCAGCAGCAGACGGCGCCATTGACGGTAGACGCCGACATGCAGCACCAGCTCGAGCGGCAGCGTCCCGAGCAGGCAGCCGACCAGAACCAGCGCGTAGGTCGCGCTCACAACTGGGCCTTGAAGGCCTCCGCTGCGGCGCGCGGATCAGCCGCCGCAGTCAGGGCACGTACGACGACCACGCGGGTGGCCCCAGCCGTGAGGACCTGCTCGAGGTTGTCGAGGTTGATGCCGCCGATAGCGAACCACGGCCGGGTCGCGGTACGGGCGGCGTGCCGGGTGAGCTCCAGTCCGGGGGCGGGGCGGCCCGGCTTGGTCGGCGTCGGCCACGTCGGTCCGACGCAGAAGTAGTCGACGCCCGGCTCGACGTCGGCGGCGTCGACCTGGACCTTGGCGTGGGTCGACCGGCCGATCAGCACGTCGTCGCCGAGCAGCCGGCGGGCATGCGGGACCGGCAGGTCGTCCTGGCCGAGGTGCAGGATGTCGGCCTCGCTGGCGTGGGCCACGTCGGCCCGGTCGTTGACCGACCAGAGCACCCCGTGCCGCTCCGCGACGGTCCGCACGACCTCGAGCACCTCCAGCTCACGTCGGGCCTCGATGCCCTTCTCGCGTAGCTGCACCGCGTCCACCCCGCCGGCCAGGACCTCCTCGAGAAAGTCCGCGAGGTCAGGCCGGTCGGGCGTGCACAGGTACAGCCGGGCGCCGGCCAGCCGGTCGCGACGGGACCGCTCAGCCACCCGCCACCGCCCGCACCAGCTCGAGCCGGTCGCCGTCCCGAAGGTCGGCCGCGAGGACCTCCGAACGCAGCAGCGCGATGCCGTTGTGCTCCACCACGACAGACCCGACGCGTTGCCCGAGCTGCTCGATGAGCTGCGGCAGGGAAGTGCCGTCGGCGACCTCCCGTGCCGCACCGTTGACGGTCAGGAGCATCAGAACGCCAGCGCCTGCGCCCGGCGCTTGATCTCGGTGGCGCGGTTCTCGTGGAGGGCCTGCAGCGGGCTGCCAGGCAGCGACGGGTCCTCGGTGGTCATCCACGCGTACGCCTCGTCGGGGGTGTAGCCGGCATCGTGCAGCAGCGTGAGCACACCGGACAGGTGCTTGACGGGCTCGTCACCATCGAGGCAGCCGGACGGGACGGCCATCCCGTCCGGCGTCTTGAGGGCGAGCAGCCGGTGCTCGGTGATGAGGGCCTTCACACCGGTGATCCCGACGCCCAGCCGCTCGGCCACGTCGGTGTAGGAGAGCATCTCTGACATGCCTTCGAGCCTACGGGTCACAAAGCTGGACCTCCCCTCAAGGCTGGCGCGACCACCTCGACACCGAGGGTCACCGCAGGGCCTGACGGACCAGGTCCAAGGTGGCGGCGGTCAGCCGGGACTCTGCCAGCGGCAGCACCCACCCGGGACCGCCCTCCAGCACTGACGACACCTCCTCGACCATGACCTGGTAGGCGTCGATGGCGGGCACGTCGAGCCGCTCCGTGTCGCTGCCGTCGGACACCCATAGCTGCGTCGGGTCGTCCTTCCACGACGTGTACGGCGCGTCGCGCAGCTCGAGCTCACCGTCGCGACCGGTGATGACCAGCCACTGCCCAAGGCCTTCGTCGATGCCGGCACGGACCTCGGCTGAACAGCCGTCCCAGTCCAGAACCGCCTCGGTCATCAGGTCGACGCCGGTAGGCCCTCGGCGGGTCCGGGCGGAGGCGGCTGTCGGCAGGCCGCGACCGGTGGCCCACAGGACCGCGCTGACCGCGTAGTGACCCACGTCGTACAGCGCGCCGCCGCCGCGGGTCGGGTCCAGGCGGTAGTTGCCGACGGGTACGCCGGCGAAGGCGAACCCGGCGCTGACGTGCTCCACCGGACCGATCTCGGCGAGCCGCTGCTGGGCCAGCCGGATGCGCGGGTGCCAGCGGTACCAGCTGGCCTCGACGACGCGCAGGCGCCCCCGGGCGGCGTCCATGACGTCGACCTCGTCGGCGGTCAGCCCCAGCGGCTTCTCGCACAGCACATGCTTACCGGCGGCCAGCGCGGCCAGCGTCCACGGCAGGTGCGCCTCGTTCGTCAGGTTGACATAGACCGCGTCGACGTCAGGATCGGCCAGCAAGGCGTCGTAGGACGGGTGGACCGTGACCGCCCCGAGGGCGCGGGCGCGCTCCGGGTCGCGGGCTGCAGCAGCCTGGAGCACAGCCCCGCGCGCCGCGAGCACGGCGGGAGCGACGGCCACCCCGGCGACGTAGCCCGCGCCGAGGAAGCCCCAGCGGATCACGTCGGGAGCGGCACCGGGCGACCGCCCTGAGCGGCTGAGATGGTGGCGGCCTGCATGACGGCGATGTTGCGCTTGCTGCCCTCGGGGGTGACGTCCATCGGCTCGCCGGACAGGACGTGGTCGGCGAGCTGCCGGTGGAACGGCTGCGGCGGGGGGGGCGGGACCGACAGCAACGTCTCGTGACTGCGGCCGTCGCCGTTGGGGGTGAAGACCCGAAGGTCGGCCGGCGAGTCGGTGTGCGCGAGCCGGTCCTCGAGCAGCGTACCAATCGGTGAGCGGGCGACGACCCGTTCGTGACGCCAGTCGCCGATGATGCCGCCGGTGGTGCCGAGAACGTAGAACTTCGGCTTTAGGGCGGCGCTCAGGTCGGAGTGGGTGAACTCCGCCTCGACACCGTCGACGAAGTGCACGAGGACCCGGCTGTGGTCGGCGTTCGTGACGTCGTGCCAGACCCGCTTGTGGGTCGTCGCGGACACCCACTCGACCTCCTGGCCGAACAGGTCGAGCACCCAGTCGAGGTAGTGGCTGCCCCAGTCGTAGATGGCGCCGCCGGACACCGCCTCGTCGGAGTGCCAATAGTTGCAGGGGTGGCCGTAGCCGCCGATGAAGCTCTCGTAGTGGAAGACCTCGCCGATCTGGCCGCTGCGAATGACGTGCTTCAACGCCAGGTAGTCGGCGTCCCAGCGGCGGTTCTGGTAGACCGCGAGGGTCAAGCCACGCTCCTTCGCTGCAGCGATCTGCCGGTCGGCCTCGGCGACGGTCAGGCAGAACGGCTTCTCCACGACAACGTGCTTGCCGGCCTCAAGCGCCCGCAGGGCCCACTCGGCGTGGGTGTTGGGCGGGGTGCTGACGATGATCAGATCCACGCCGTCGTCAGCGAGCAGGTCACGCCCGTCGGTGTGGGTGTGCAGGCCGGGGGCCAGCGACCGGGCTGCCTCCAGGCGGCGCTCGTCGGTGTCGCACACGGCTGCCAGGGTGAGCCCCGTGGTGAGCTGGATAGCGGCGTTGTGCTCATGCCCGATGGCGCCGTAGCCCAGAACGCCGACCCGGACGGGTGCGCCGTCCTGCTCGCCGAGGACGTGCCTGAGGACGCGGTGGACGAGGCGGTGCCAGAGCGGGTCCGCGAGGGTGCTCTCGGTCGAGCCGACGGTGAGGGCGGCCAGGCCGGTCGACGGCCGCCAGGTGCCGACGGCGTGGTCGGCGAAGGCGACGTTGGCGGTCAGCAGGACCTCGACGTCGTCGGCGACCTTCTCCTGCAGCGGCCACCGGTCGGTGACGATCATGTCCCCACCGGAGCGGTCCATGACCTGACCGGCATCGGCACCGGTACGGACCCGCACCTGGTGGACGGGCGTGAGCCGGCCCGGGACCAGCCCGGCCGCGTCTGTCATCGCGGTGCTGGCCATCGGACCGACCAGCAGGACCGGTACGGTGAGACCGAGGAGCCGGTCCTCCAGCACCTCGGGGAGTTCGCTCGCGCCCATGACCACGACGGCGGCGGCGGCCGGGTCGAGGTTGGGCAGGACCTCCAGCCCACAGCGGGCGAGATAGCTGGCGAGGGCTGGGGCTGGGCCGAGAAGGCTGACGCGCATCACCTGCTCAACCTTAAGCGCCGACGGCCCTCAAACGCTCGTCGGGTAGGGGTGCGCCGCAGGATGTCCGTGGTCGGGATCACCAGCAGGTCCCTGGCGAGATGTCCCTGGGACTCCATCCAGCCCCGAAGACCGGGTGGCTCAGCATCCCGGTGAACCGGTCTCGGGTCTTCGGCGGCCTGGGACGCAGAACGCCGAGAGGCCGCGCCCGGCGTCCCGGTTGCGGCCTCAGGGTGGGCAGTGCAGAAACCGTCCACCCCCCTCGGGAGCACGGGACCTGACGACTGCCTTTATGATGTGAACTCCCTTTCCTTCGGCGCAGGTGAACGTCGCTTGTTGAGCCGAAAGGACACAGATGTGCCACCAAAAGGACTAGGCGCACGCATCGGCACGTGCGGCGCGAACGTCACCCAAATGGCCCGGGCTCAGGTCGCTACGGATGGGTACCGTGAGCACGTGAGTGCACCCACCGCCGTCGAGTTGCGTCGTGGCGTGCTGGCCGTCTCCGTCCTGCAGGACCTCGACATGGAGCCGGCCGCCCTCGGCGTGATCCTCACCGGACCACCGACGGTGTGGGTCGCCTGGAGCGAGTGCCGTCGTGCCCTGGCCGGTCACGACCCCGAGACCCCCGATGGCCGCGAGCGCCTCGGCCGGTGGCTGCTGGCCCGGCGCTGGGCCGCGGACGTGCCCCTGGAAGGCCTCCGCGAGCGCCTGCGCCCTGTCGGCCTCCCCGTCGACCACGTGCTCCACCCCGGCCTGGACTGGGTGCGCCGGCGCGTCCTCGGAGACGCCCTCGACTTGGGGTTCGGCGCGGTCGACATCGACCCCGAGGACCCCGACCACGTGGTCCTGCTCCCCCAGGCGCTGCTCGACGCGGTGGGGATCGACGCCGAGGCCGACTGGGTCGCAGCGGAGGCCTATCTGGAGCGGATGGGCGTCGTGGCCGCGGAGCGGATGCGGCTGGACGCCAAGGGCCAGCTCCGGCCGATCGGCGACTGCGACGCAGTGACCCTGCTCGGCTCGACCGCCCTGCGGACTGCCATCGCGTCGCAATCCGGCGGGATGGGCGCTGTGGTCGTACCCATGCGCAGGCGCGGCTGGACGCGGCTGGGCCTCATCGACCCCGCCTTCGGCCCGGCCGCGGCTGCCGCCACCAGCGCCCCGGAGCGGGGCTTCCCCCGGCCGCTGCTCGTCACCGCGGAGGAGCTCGCACTCGCCATCGACGGCGGCCACCCCGAGACCGTCGTCCTACGCGACCCCGCCGTCGACGAGCCCTGGATCACAGACGTCCTCTACCGCTGAGACCCCTTGCGCGGGTTTGGCACAATGGCGCGTGCCCACCCGTCGTCTCGTGCTCGCCTCCGCGTCGCCCGCGCGCCTGCGGTTGCTCACCGACGCCGGCTTCGCGCCGTCGGTGAGCGTCAGCGGCGTCGACGAGTCCCAGGTGACCGGCTCCCCCGCCGCGATGGTGCTCGAGCTCGCCGTCCTCAAGGCGACCGCCGTGGCTGCGGCCGAGCCGGATGCGCTGGTCGTCGGCTGCGACTCGCTGCTCGAGCTCGATGGGGCCCCTCTCGGCAAGCCCGCGTCCGCCGACCAGGCCGTGGCGAGGTGGCACTCGATGCGCGGCCGCTCCGGCACCCTGTTGACTGGCCACTGCGTTGTCGACACCGCAACGGGTACCGCCGCCTCGGACGTATGCGCCACGGTGGTCCGATTCGGCACCCCCAGTGACGCCGAGATCGACGCCTACGTCGCCACCGGCGAACCGCTCCACGTTGCCGGCGCCTTCACCCTCGACGGGCGCTCCGCGCCGTTCCTGGCCGGCATCGACGGCGACCACGGCAACGTGATCGGGCTGTCGCTTCCGCTGCTGCGCGAGCTACTCGCGAAGCTCGACGTGTCGGTGGTGGACCTGTGGTCCTAAAGATTGGCCCGCTCGAGGTCGACCCGCCCGTCGTACTCGCTCCGATGGCCGGGGTGACCAACGCGGCCTTCCGTCGCCTGTGCCGCTCGTACGGCGCCGGGCTCTACGTCAGCGAGATGGTGTCCGCCCGTGCCCTGTGCGAAAACAACGACCGCACCACCAACATGGTCGCTTTTGCTGCGGACGAGCAGATCCGGTCGGTCCAGCTATACGGCGTCGACCCCCACTGGGTGAGCGAGGCTGTCAAGCGGGTGCTGGACCTGGGCGTGGACCACATCGACCTCAACAGTGGTTGTCCTTCCCCGAAGGTCACCCGGCGCGGCGGTGGCGGCGCGCTGCCCGCGCACCACGTGCTGTTCGGGTCGATCGTTGCGGCCGCGGTCCGGGCGGCGGGCTCGGTGCCCGTGACGGTGAAGATGCGGATGGGCATCGACGACGACAACCTGACCTACCTGGAGGCAGGCGCTGCGGCCGCCGACGCCGGCGCCGCGGCGGTCGCGCTGCACGCCCGGACCGTCTACCAGCTCTACTCAGGTCGGGCCGACTGGTCGGCGATCAGCCGACTAAAGGATCACGTCACCTCGGTGCCGGTCCTTGGCAACGGCGACATCTGGGCAGCGCCGGACGCGCTACAGATGATGGCCGAAACCGGCTGCGACGGCGTCGTCGTCGGCCGCGGCTGCCTTGGGAAGCCCTGGCTGTTCGGGGATCTGGCCGACGCCTTCGCCGGACGGGAGGTGTCCGCTCCCCCGTTGCTCGGGGAGGTGGCGGTCGTCATGAAGCGGCACGCCCGGCTGCTCGTGGAGCACATCGGTGAGGAGGGCTTCGGGATCCGGGACTTCCGCAAGCACACCGGCTGGTACCTCACCGGCTACCCCGCAGGCGGCGTCATGCGCCGCAAGCTGGCCATGGCGGGCTCGATCGCCGAGCTAGACGCCCTGCTGGACGAGCTTGACCCGACGGCGGCCTTGACGCCGGGGGCCGAGCACCAGCCACGCGGGCACCTGCAGGGCCCGAAGGACGTGTCCTTGCCGGAGGGCTGGATGCGGACCCGCGACGACCCGACCCCACCTACCGGCGCAGACCGCGCCTACTGCGGCTGACCTCAGGCGTCGCGGCGCGTGTCGCGCCCCGAGGGGTCCGAGGAGGGATCGAGCTCGGGCTCGCGACGGGCGATGAGCTCGACGATCTCGCGGGCCACGTCCTGGGCGGTGAGGCCCACCTCGGCGAGCACCTGCGCCCGGCTGCCGTGGGCGAGGAAGCGCTGGGCGATCCCGAGGTCACGAGCGGGAACGTCGACGTCGGCGTCGCGGAGCGCCTGCGACACCTGGGTGCCGACGCCGCCGACCCGGCCGTTGTCCTCGATGGTGACGACGAGCCGATGCCGGGCAGCCAGCCGGATGACCTCGGCGGGCACCGGGCAGACCCAGCGCGGGTCGACGACGGTGACCGAGATCCCTTGCGCGGCAACGCGATCGGCGACCTCGAGGGCGAGCCGGCCCATGGCGCCGACCGCGACGACCAGGACGTCCGACCCGCGCCGCAGGATGTCGACACCGCCGACGCGCTCCAAGGCGGGTACGTCGTCACCGACCGCACCGCGCGGGAAGCGCAATGCTGTCGGGCCGTCCTCGACGGCCACCGCCTCGCGCAGTTCCTCGCGCAGTGTGGCGCCGTCGCGGGGTGCGGCGATCCGCATGCCGGGGATGAGCTGCAGGATCGACAGGTCCCACATGCCGTTGTGGGAGGCGCCGTCCTCACCGGTGATGCCAGCCCGGTCGAGCACGAACGTCACGGGCAGCCGGTGGAGCGCGACGTCCATGAGGGCCTGGTCGAAGGCCCGGTTGAGGAACGTCGCGTACAGGCAGACAACCGGGTGCAGGCCGCCCATCGCCAGGCCAGCGGCCGACGTGACGGCGTGCTGCTCGGCGATACCCACGTCGATCGTGCGGGACGGGAAGGCCACGGAGAACTTCTGCAGCCCCACGGGCTGCAGCATCGCCGCCGTGAGCGCGACGATGTCGGGGCGCTCCTCGCCGATGCGGACCATCTCGTCGCCCAGCACGGAGGTCCACGACCTCGCACCGGGGACGGCCTTGCCGGTCAGCGGGTCGGTGCCCGGGCCGACGCTGTGCAGGCAGTCGTTCTCGTTGTCGACGGCCGGCTGGTAGCCGAACCCCTTGACCGTCACGGCGTGCACGATGACCGGTCCGCCGAACTCGCGCGCCTTGCGCAGGGCGCTCTCCATCGCCTGCTCGTCGTGGCCATCGATCGGCCCGACGTACTTCAAGCCGAGGTCCTCAAACAGCACCTGCGGCTGGAGGAGGTCCTTGATGCCGCGCTTGAGGCCGTGCAGGGCGGTGTAGACCGGCGGCCCCACAATGGGCGTGCCCATGATGGTCGACTTCACCCGGTCCAGGGCCTTCTCGTAGCCCTGGGTCATCCGCAGGGTGGCAAGGTGCTCGGCGAGCCCGCCGATCGTCGGCGCGTAGGACCGGCCGTTGTCGTTGACGACGATGACGACCGGCAGGTGCGAGGCGGCGATGTTGTTCAGCGCCTCCCAGCACATGCCCCCGGTGAGGGCCCCGTCACCGACGACCGCAACTACGTGCCGCTTTTCGCCGCGCAGCGCGAAGGCCTTGGACAGCCCATCGGCGTAGGACAGAGCGGTGGAGGCGTGGCTGTTCTCGATGACGTCGTGCTCGGACTCGGCCCGGGAGGGATAGCCCGACAGCCCTCCCCGGGTGCGGAGCGTGGGGAAACCGGCCTGCCGTCCGGTGAGGATCTTGTGAACGTAGGCCTGGTGGCCGGTGTCCCACAGGACCTTGTCAAGCGGGCTGTCGAACACGCGGTGCAGCGCCAGGGTGATCTCCACAACGCCCAGCGACGGACCGAGGTGGCCGCCGGTCCGCGAGACGGTGTCGATCATGAAGTCGCGAATCTCGGCGGCCAGCATCGGCAACTGCGATGCAGGCAGGCGCTTGAGGTCCTCGGGCCCACGCACGGACTCCAGCAGGCTCACGCGCTCTCCTTGCTCTGGGCAGTTCCGGACAGTTTCTAGTCTAGGTCGGACCGTCACAGTCGGGATACCCAGCGCTCGCCCCGCAACGCTGCCTCCACCATGGCGACCTGCCGACCGGTCCGGACCAGCCGGCGCCCCTCTCGGTCGTAGGCGCCGATCGCGGCCTCCACGACCTCGGGAGCAACCACTTCTCGCAGGTCCGCACGCAGCGTCCGCAGCCCTTGCCGAGCCGCCTCCACGGCGGCGTTGACGTGGCCCAGCGCGAAGCGCGCCAGCACCACCGGGTGCGTCCGCAGGACGTCGTGCGTCCGATATTCCGGCGGGCACAGTTCGAACAGCCAGGCCGTCGCCGAGCGCTCCCAGTCGGGCGCCTGCGGGGGAAGCACCGGTTCCGGCCAGCCGGGAGGGACGAGGTCGGGCACCCCGTCACCTTAAGGATCCCGGGGGGACGCCGCGGTCAAGGTCGTCACCCGTTCGGCCGAAGGTCACAACGTGATGACCCTAGAGGGGGGCGAGGACCACGGCGCAGCCCTGCGCGCTGCGGTCCTGCGCCTGAAGGCCCCCGAGGTCTTCAATCGGGCACCTGCCCCGACCTCGTCGGTCTACGGGCGGGCCGCTGCCGCGATGTCTTCGGACGTCCAGCCACCGGCAACCCGGGAGACCCTCAACGCCCGCTTCCGCAACGTCGAGACGACCGCGCTGATGTCGGGGACGACGATGGTCCTGCTCGTCACCCCCGACGCCGGCCCGGTGCCCGGTCCGGTGATGCGCACCCTCGAGCTGCTGGTCGCGGCCAACGCCGTGGCCGTGGCCCTCGGGCCGGAGCTTCCCCGCGACGTCCCGGCTGACCGTCGCCGGCCACTCACCCTGCCGCTGAGGGCAGACGACGCCCTGGCTACCGAGTGGGCGCTGTTCGCCCTCGGCCCGCGCAAGCGGCTCGCCTTCCTCGCCCGCCGTCGTCCCGACCTCAGCTGGGACTGGATGATCACCCGCGACGCCGTCGCCGTTCACCGCGCCGGCACCGCGATCCTGGAGCGGGTGCCGTTCCTCTGCCTGCACGTGCCAGCCCTCCAGGACTGACTCCTGGGGCAGGGCCAAGGTCACCGCCACCGACACCGAATTGCCGTAGGTGGCACGATCAGCCACCACGCCTTCGGCACCGTCCACCGGCCCCGGATGACCGCCGAGGTCGGACCGCTGAGGGTGTCGGTGCTGCGGGCCGTGAAGGACATGCTCGACCCGACCGGGGTCCTCACCCCGGGCAGGCTCACCCGGAGGAGTAGCCCGTGCGCCTGCAGCTGGTCGTCAACCCAGCCGCCGGGGGCGGTCGAGGTGCCCGCCGGCTCCCGGCGGTCGAGGCGGCCCTGTCTGCCTATGACGTGGTCATCACCCCAACCCGGTCGCTCGAGCACGCCGACACCCTCGTCGCCGACGCCCTCGCCGACGACCGGGTCGTCGTCGCGATGGGTGGTGACGGGATCGTCGGTCGGGTCGCGGGCGTCGTCGCTGCCGGCGGGGGCGTCATGGGGGTCCTCCCTGGCGGCCGCGGCAACGACTTCTGCCGGGCCGTCGGGATCCCGCTCGACCCGGTTGCGGCCTGCGCCGTCCTGGCCTCGGGGGTCCGCACGGCCGTCGACCTCGGCTACGTCTGTGATGTCGCCTTCATCGGCATCGCCTCCATCGGGTTCGACTCCGACGTGCAGGAGCGCGTCCTGACCTCCCGCCTGCCCCTGGGCCAGCTGGTCTACCTCTATGCCTCTCTCGCCACCGCCTTCCACTGGAAGCCGGCCACCTTCTCGTGCACCGTCGACGGCGCCCCGCTGTCCCTGTTCGGCTGGTCGGTCGCCGTCGCCAACACCGGCATGTACGGCGGTGGCATGCGCCTCGCCCCGTCCGCCTCGGTGACCGACGGCGTCCTCGACGTGGTCACGACCGCTGCCACGTCCAGGCTGACGTTCCTGCGCTCGCTGCCAAAGGTGTTCCAAGGGACCCACGTGGAGCTCCCCTCGGTGGCCGTCACCCCCGCCTGCGTCGTGACCCTCGCCGCGGACCGGCCGTTCCGGGTCTTCGCCGACGGCGACCCCGTGGGCACCCTTCCCTGCACCGTCACCATCCGCCCCGGCGCCCTGCAGGTCCTGCTCCCCGCCTGACCCGCCCTTATCCGGACGTGTCTTGGTGCCCGTGGACTTCGGCCGTCCGGTCCCGGCCCAGCGTCCCACGGACCCGCCCGGGACCTGCGGCAAGGTCCAGCCTTGGCTATCTCCCGTCGCGCCGGACTCTTCGTCGAAACCCGACGCGTCCCGACCAGCGGCATCCTGGACACGTTCTGCAGCCACAACGGCAACTCCGATGCCAACGTCACCGTGCGCTGACGGCCATCCAGGTTGTCCTGATCGACGTCCGCCAGGGTCAAGATCAAGCCGGTAGGCCAGCAGGGCCTGGGACGCGACTGCTAGACGGTATGGAGGTGCCCGGCTCTTGGGCCCGGACCTCCTCGCAAGTTGTCGTGGGTTGCCGGTCCGGGGTTGAGTCCAGGTCGGTAGAGCCAACATTTGCGGGCGGTCCCGGTGGGGATCGAGCGTACTTTCGTCGGTTTGGATGTGTATGCGCGCTCAGTTGTGGCGTGTGCTCTCGACGACGTGACAGGCGAGTTGAACAAGGCCCGGCTGGTGCCGGACAACGAGACG
>JAYTHM010000291.1:0-1501 GCA_043732645.1 Frankiales bacterium | reverse complement strand
AGACGGCGCTGGGAGGTGACGTGATCGAGTTTGGGCTGACCAATGCCGCAGACGCCATCCAGGCCGTCGCCCTCACGACCCCCTTCGCGAAGGCCGCGCCGAGCCTTAACACCTCAACCCAGACCGTCACTGTTCCGGTCGGTGGCGGCTCGGAAGACCTCATGCGCATCGTGCAGGCCCTCAATGAGGCGCATATCCACGTCAGGGACCTGGCACTTCGCCGCCCTTCACTAGACGATGTGTTCCTGTCCCTAACCGGCGCCGTGGTCGCTGACCGTCGCATGGGGAGTGTGGCGTGAAGGTCCGCCGAGAGCTGCTGGACACCAGCATCATCACCCGCCGAAACCTCATCAGGTACGTCCGGCTGCCGCAACTGCTGTTCTTCTCCTCCGTGCAGCCGATCATGTTCCTACTGCTGTTCAACTACGTCTTCGGCGGTGCGCTCGGCACGAGCATCAGCGTCCCAGGCGGCAAGTACATCGACTACCTCGTACCAGGAATCCTGGTGCAGATGGTCCTGTTCGGGGGCGTGCAGACCGGGATAGGCCTGGCGGATGACATGAGCAAGGGCATCGTGGACCGCTTCCGTTCGTTGCCCATGAGCCGTGCAGCGGTGGTGACGGGCCGCACCCTCTCGGACGCGATCAGGAACATCATCGTCATCTTGGTCATGCTCAGTGCCGGATATGTAATCGGCTTCCGCTTCCAGGACGGATTCATGTCCGCCGTCGAACTGGTGGCCGTTGTCGTCCTCTTCGGGTTCTCCATCTCCTGGGCCTTCGCGCTCATCGGCATGTCGGTCAAGGACTCAGAGACCGCCCAGCTCGCCAGCTTCATGTTCATCTTCCCCCTGACCTTCGCCAGCACCGCATTCGTCGCCATCCAAACGATGCCGCAATGGCTGCAGGCCTTCGTGCGCAACCAGCCCGTGAGCCTGTGTGTCAATGCCGCCCGGCAGCTCGCTCTGGGGATCGACGGCAACGGCGCGATCTGGAAGTTGCTCCTCTGGTCAGCGGGCCTGCTGGTCGTTTTCATCCCGCTGTCCATGGCGCAGTACCGACGGCGAGCCGCGTGAGGACCACGACCGACGGGACGTTGTGCTCTGTCGAACGAGGTCGAGGCCTGACACTGTGCGAACTATGACCTCAAAGCTGCCCCGGTGGGTGCGAGGGCGCGAACGAGCAGCCAGGCACAGGGCGTGTACGTCGCCGAGATCGCGTGCGCGCCAACCGTGAGAGCAGTGGTCGTGATCGATGCTTGACCGGAGCTATCGACAGTGAGCGACGACCCGAAGTCGGTCCCGTTGTCGCTGAACTGGACCGTTCCGACTGGCGAGCCCGGTCAGAAGTGCTCTGAGCGTGCGCTTCATGGATCCCCCAGACGCCTGCCCGCGGCACACCGCCGTGGGTCACTGCGGCGTCGGCGAGCAGCGGATCCTGAGGAAGAAGACCGTGAACCCAAAGGCTCGACACGAGCAAGGCCGCTCCCCGCAACTTAGGAC
>JAYTHM010000290.1:0-1501 GCA_043732645.1 Frankiales bacterium | reverse complement strand
CTGAGCGGCGTGGAGGTCGATCCGGGCGGACAAGCCGTCAGTGCCCGGCTGGGCGACGTCCCCGCGGAGCAGGTATCGGCGGCTCTGGTCGCCGCCGGTGTCCGTCTCCGCGGGCTGTCGGTCGAACGCCCGCACCTGGAGGACCTGTTCGTGTCGCTGACGGGGGAGGGCTTCGATGTCCTCCGCTGACCTTGCCAGCCCGCCGTTGAGCACCGTTCGTCCCCTGTATGGGGGGGCCTTCTGGCGGCTCTACGCCACTGAGCTGACCCTGATCGTCCGGCGCCGCCGTAACCTCGCACTGCTGTGTGTGCTGTCGGTCGTCCCCCTGGTGATTGGGATCGCCGTCTTCCTGAGCACCCCACGCGGTGGCGAGGGCCCGGCGTTCCTCGGGCAAATCACCGGCAACGGGCTGTTCCTGGTGTTCACCTCGCTCACCGTGAGCCTTCCGGTGTTCCTCCCCCTCGTCGTCGGGGTCGTCGCCGGGGACAGCATCGCCGGGGAGGCCGGAGCCGGGACCCTGCGGTACCTGCTGACGGTGCCGGTGACACGCGGTCGGGTGGTGGCTGCCAAGTCGCTGGCGGTGGCCACGTTCACCGGGCTCGCCGTCCTCGTCGTCGCCGTCGTGGGCCTGGTCGCCGGGGCGTTCTTGTTCGGACTGGGGGACGTCACCTTACTGTCGGGGGACACCGTCTCCCTCGGCAACGGCCTGCTGCGGGCGCTGGGGGTGGCGGCCTTCGTCACCGTCGCGCTACTCGGCCTGGCCGCCGGGGGCGTGTTCATCTCGACGCTGACCGAGAACGCCATCGCCGCTATGGCAACCACGCTCGGGCTCGTCGTGCTGTCCGCGCTGCTGGACGCCGTTCCGCAGCTCAGCGCGATCCACCCTTACCTGCTCACGCACAACTGGCTCGGCTTCGGGGAACTGCTACGCAGCAACGTGGACTACTCCGCTCTGCTGCGGTGGAGCGGCCTGCACGCCGCCTACGCCGCGATCTTCCTGAGCTTGGCCTACAGCCGCATGACGACGAAGGACGTCACCAGCTGACCCCAAGGGCTGCAGAGGTAGGGGCGGGCTGTCAACCGTACGGCGATCACGTGACGGAGCTCAACGGACTCCGGCGTGGGGTCTCTCGTCTGGCAGTCGCCCACCAGCACTGCTGAGCCGCTGTTGAGGATCGCGACGTGCTGCGTCCCGACCGCATACCGGTCCTAGAGGAGCTGCGGGGAAAGCGGGTCCACCTGGCGCTTCCAACGCACGATGGTGTGCTCTGACCACGCAACTTGCCGTTGACCTCGCTGCCCTCCGAGTTGGTATGCCAGACGAGATAGACCTTGTCAGGACTGCTCACGGTGCCGAGGTTAGGGCTTGGAGTTTAATAATATTTACGTTACGAATCACACATATGTAGTTTTGCTGCGGGCGGGGGCGAGGCCCGAACCCTAGATTTGTGGCATGACTACGGCCGCCGTTCATGGGGTGCTGGTGGCCAAGTTCGCCGCT
>JAYTHM010000289.1:0-1503 GCA_043732645.1 Frankiales bacterium | reverse complement strand
GAGGCTTCCTAGCTCTGCCTTGCCGTTGCGCCAGGGGACCCAGCCAACGCGCCCGGGTGCCTTCGGCTGGATCAACGGGCGACTAACTGGGTGGTCCGACCGTTCCCGATGCTGATGGAGAGCTGTCGCTATCTGCTCTCCGGGCCGAGGGGGCTGCCCAGCAGCTAGCGGCACCTAGCCTTCAACGGGTGAACCAGTAGGCGAGAGCACAGGGCACCGCTGCCAGCAGCGCGGCCACTCCTGCGATCCGAGCCTCAACCCGACGCCCAGGTCCAGTGTCGGTCGGCCAGTCCCAGTGGTTCACGTCTTCGTCCATCAGTAGACCGGCCATGAACAAGATGAACCACAGCACCGCGAACGCCGCGAGTGCCCGAACCAGCCCGTGAGCCACAAGCACTAGAACGAAGGCGGCTGCAACGACCAAGTTCAGGCCGATGTATGGGAGCCGCCTGACGAGATGCACGGCCGAAGGGTAGGGCCTATCAGGGCGATGGGAAGGCCGGTTCCTGAGCGCGGCGAGCGGCACCTTGCCGTCACCACGGCACCAGTCAAGACCTCGGCGTCCGCCGCCGACGGCGGGTATGCATGATGTCGGCTAGAGCCAAGAAGATCGCTAGGAAAAGCAGCAAGCCAACCGCCGCCCAACCGGAGATTTCGGCAATGAGATTGTGGTTGGTGTGGGGGCTTTCGAGCAACAACCACACCAACGCGGCCAGGGCTAGAGAACCAGGCGCGAGAAGGTGCTCCACCAGACGCGACTCCGACGAAGCCACCGTCGTAGATCGGGGAATGATCCGCACCATTCAGAGCGTAGCGGCGGATGCAGGGATCGTGCTTCCACCACAGGCACGGGAGCGCATGTTCCGACCGCGAATAGGGATGCTCTCCACGAGGGAGACAGGTGCGTACCTAAGCAGCAGGGCAGATGCGCACAAGAGTCCGGCCCGACGACGGACGGGGTGCCGGTGGCGTTACTCGCAGCGGCTTGGCGACGATGGCCAGGGGCCCCGGACTGCATCGCGGACTCTGCGCTCCCACAGCAGGCCCGTGGGACGGCACCACCTGCGATGGTCCTGGGGATGGCGGAGTGGTTGCGCGGTCACCGCTCGTAGTGCACCCCGCGACCGACACGACCGCAAGCAGCGCGACGACACCACCAGCCCGAAGACGCATGTCCATGAGACGCAGCATGGACTCGTCGCGTTCCCAGAGCTAGGTGCGACGCAACGGTTGAGAAGGCCACCTCCATGAAGTCTGAGAGGTGGGGAAGGCCGGCTCTCCACCGGCGGGATCGGCACTCCTGGTCATGCCCGGCGTTAGGCGACGATGCGCCGTCGGGACAGCCGCCGCCCCTTCGAGCGTGCGCTGGCGATGACGTTGGGCACCGTCAGGACTTTGGTCGGTGACATCCAGCCTTGGGAGGGCTTGTGCAGTGCCCAGCCATCCCCAAGCGTGACCGCCGCGTGCTGAACGGCCCCGTCCGGCGACCGCCAGACCATGACC
>JAYTHM010000288.1:0-1503 GCA_043732645.1 Frankiales bacterium | reverse complement strand
GCTTGCCCACCGGGGCCCCGACGGGACCCCCGCGCCCTGACCGGGTGGTCGACGGACCGGCAGTCGACCGCAAGGGCCCTGATCTGTCGACTGCGGCTCCGTGGATCAGCCCGAGGGTGGGACTCAGGGGCAGTGGGCGGTCACCACGATCGCGGCGTTGTCGGCCTCCAGGGGACTGTCGCCGAGCCGGCGGGTCATCTCCTCGCCCAGGGCGGTGACGAGCGGCTCGAGCTGCCCGCGCTCGGCGAGGGCGAACCGCAGCGGGCTGCCCAGGCCGAAGCCCTCGGCCAGCGCCCTTGCGGAGGAGGCCCGACCGGGCAGGACGACGTGCTCGAGAGCGTCGACGACGAGGCCGCCCGCCGCGACGTCGGCGCGGATCTGCTCGGGCGAGTGGTAGCCGTGGGGCACCCGCACGATGAAGGTCGGGGTGGCGTCGGGCAGGACTGCGTGCAGGCTATTTATCATCGCGGTCGGGAAGGGCGAGGCCGTCACGACGTCCCAGACGGCGAACAGCATCGTCCCGCCGGGCGCGAGCACCCGCGCCGCTTCGGCGAACGCGGCCGGCCGGTCAGGGAAGAACATCACGCCGAACGCGCACACGACCAGGTCGAAGGCGCCGTCGGGGAAGTCGAGCCTCTGAGCGTCGGCGACCTGCCAGGTGGCGCCCGGGACGTGCTCAGCGGCCCACGCGACCATCGGCGGGTTGAGGTCGGTGGCCGTCACGGCGGCACCGGGGAGGGCGGCGACCAGGGCCCGGGTCGTGATGCCCGTGCCGGCCGCGAGCTCGAGGACGGTGCCGGGCGAGAGTGCGGCTGCGAGGGCCGCCAGGTGGAGCCCGAAGGGCTCGAACAGCGCCGGCCCGAGGTGGGCGTCGTACAGGTCCGGCATGCTCTCGACCCAGCTCGTCTCACTGCTCATGCGCGCATCCTCCGCGCCTGGACCCGGCCAGGCAAGCCTGTGGGAGGGTCCCTGCATGACCCACGAGGGCGATGGCAGCGGCACCAGCAACGGCACCCGGTACGGCGCGACCGAGCCCGCCCACCACGGCGACGAGCGGACCGCCGTGACGGGGTTCCTCCAGCGCCAGCGCGACCTGGTCGCCTGGAAGGTCCGCGGTGCCGATGACGAAGCCCTCCGCGGGCAGGCGACCGCCACCGGGCTGACCGCGCACCGGGTGGTCCGTCACCTTAGCAACGTCGAACGGTCCTGGATCCGGGACGTCTTCGCGGGGGAAGTCGGGCTTGGCTACAACTGGACCGACGAGGAGCCCGACGGCGAGCTGCGGGTGCCGCTCGACGTGACGATCGAGCAGCTGCTTGCCGACTACGCCACGGAGGCGGCGCTGTGCGACGCGGTCGTGGCACGCTCATCCCTCGATGACCTGTCGACGACCCGCGGGCTGACCCTGCGATGGATTCTGCTGCACCTGGTCGAGGAGACAGCCCGCCACCTTGGCCACCTCGACCTGCTCCGCGAGCAGGCGGACGGTGCCGTCGGCGAGGA
>JAYTHM010000287.1:0-1505 GCA_043732645.1 Frankiales bacterium | reverse complement strand
AGGACCTTGGATCCCGGGGGGTTGCGGAGCGCATACGCGCCCGGGTGCAGGAACGGCCGGTGTACGTATCCGTCGACATTGACGTCCTCGACCCAGCTTTTGCCCCTGGCACGGGCACTCCGGAAGCAGGCGGTTTGCTCAGTCGTGAGCTTTTGGCCGTGTTGCGGTCGTTCGGTGGGTTAAACGTGGTGGGTGCCGACATTGTTGAGGTGGCACCCGCCTACGACCACGCCGAGATCACCGGAATTGCCGCCTCACACGTCGCTTTCGAGCTGTTGTCTGCGATGGCACTGAACGCTGGCCGTTCCCGGCAGTGAGGGTTCAGATCGAGCCCCCGGCCCCATCAAGCTGGCAAGCGACACCGCGCTGACGACGTTTCCCGCGGCGAGCTCGTGGAGTTGTTGCAGCCCCGTCACCACGCCCTCCTGATGACCAAGAAGCAGGACGGCTCTGCGCAGCTGTCACCGGTCTGCGCCGGCGTCGACCCCCGACGGCCGGATCGTGAACGCGACCTGCCCGAGCGGGTCAAGACTAGGCTGTTAATCATGAATATCCCTGACCTCAGCGCCCTGCTCCCCAGCGGCGCTCGCATGCCTCTGCTCGGTTTCGGCACCTGGCAGATCACGGGTGAGGATGCGGTCACCGCCACGTCCACAGCCCTCGCTGCCGGCTACCGGCACATTGACACCGCGACGGTCTACGGCAACGAGGCCGAGGTTGGGAGCGCCCTCGCCAGCGTCGCGCGTGGGGACGTCTTCGTCACCACCAAGGTCCCGCCGAGTCGTCGTGACGCCGAGCTCGACACCTTGCGACAGAGCCTTGACCTGCTCAAGATGTCCTATGTCGACCTGTGGCTGGTCCACTGGCCCGAGCAGGGCGCGGAGGTCTCCATGTGGGGGCAGCTGCTAGCGGCCCAAGAGCAGGGGTTGGTCCGTGACGTCGGGGTCAGCAACTACTCCCTGGAACAACTCGACGAGCTGAAGGCGGCGACGGGCGTCGTACCTGCGGTGAACCAGGTGGAGTGGAGCCCAAAGCTGTTCGACCGCGCGGTACAAGACGGGCACGCGCAGCGCGGCGTAGCGCTTGAGGGCTACAGCGCCCTGCGCGGTGGCACTCTTGACGACCCGGTCGTCGTCGGTATCGCGAAGCGGTTGGGTGCGTCGTCGGCACAGGTGATCATCCGCTGGCACCTACAGCACGGGGTGGTGGTGATCCCGAAGTCGGTGGACCCGGAGAGGATTCGGAGCAATGCCGACGTTGGTGACATCGTCTTGGACGAGGCCGACATGGCCGCCCTCGATGCGACCGGCTCAACACTGGCGAGCTAGCGTCCTCGTCGGGGGCGGGAGCAAGCCGCCGTCATTGAAGTCCCTGGCGATTCGAGTCAGAGCGTCGCCGGGTCGGCTGGTCGCTATCCCAGACCCACACCTCCTCGACGATAGGAGCCTGCAACACCGCCGGCCCAGGCATCCCAGGTTCGTCGGGCGGCTGCATGCCGAACGGGA
>JAYTHM010000286.1:0-5310 GCA_043732645.1 Frankiales bacterium | reverse complement strand
CGACCGCGACCCGGACGGACCCCCTGCTGTGGCGGGAGCTGGTCGATGCCGGCTTGGTGGGTATCGCCGTACCCGAGGAGCAAGGAGGGTCCGGCCTCGGCCACACCGAGCTGTGCCTGCTGCTGGAGCAGCAGGGCCGTTTCCTTGCCCACGGTGCCGCTGTGGGAGACCGGGATCAGCGCGCTTGCCTTGAGTCGGGGGACCGCGCAGCAGCAGAGTCGTTGGCTCCCGGCTGTCACCAGCGGTACGGCGACCCTGTCGTTGGTCGCCTCCCTGTCCGGGCTGCAGCCGATCCGCGAGGAAGCCGGGGTGCGCCAAGGACAGGCCCTGGTCTCGGGGCTGTCTCAGGCCCTGGTCGTCGTGACCGATGACGGGGTGTTCCTGGCAGAAACCCCCCAGGGACAGGCGATCCCGACGACGAACCACTCCCTGGCCTACGACCTCGACCTGACCGGAGTGCCGGCCGAGCGGCTTGAGGTCCCGGCTGGCTGGTTGCTCGACGCGGCCCGTCTTGGCGTCGCGGCCCAACAGCTGGGAGTCGCGGATGCAGGTGTCCGGAAGGCCGCCGCGCACCTGACCGGCAGGGAGCAGTTCGGGCGGCCGCTGGCCACCTTCCAGGCCACGACTCAGCAGCTCGGGGATGCCTACTGCGACGTCCAGGCGATGTGGGCCACGCTGTGGCAGGCGGTCTGGGCCCTGGGCGCCGGCTGGGCCGAGCGGGAGGTTGCTGTCGCCACCTGGTGGGCCACCGACGCCGCCGAGCGCGTCCAGCATGCCGTGCAGCACCTGCACGGTGGCCTGGGTGCCGACACGACGTACCCGGTGCACCGGCGGTTGCTGTGGACGATGCGGGCCAGCGCGCTGCTCGGCGGCTCGAGCAGGCAGCTCGCCCGGCTCGGCGCCACCCTCGTCTGACGCCAGCTGTGGTGTCTAGGACGCAGCCGGCACAGCCGACCCTCGGGTGGAAATTAGTTGCGTACCAAATACATCTGTGTCAGCGTTGAGAGCATGGTGCTCGACGAGCTCGTGCGTTCGCTCAACGATCTCTACCGGCTGTCAGGGTCGGCCCGGGTGCACGCCGACACGGTGCGTCGGACCGGCGTGGCGGTTACACAGACCGGCTTGCGGGTGCTGAGTCTGGTTCGGGACGTGCCGCGGATCTCCACGGGAGACCTGGCCGCCAGCCTCGACGTGAGCCAGCCGACGGCGAGCCGCGTCCTGCAGCAGCTCGAGACGCAGGGCTTCGTCAGTCGGCATGCCAGCGAACAGGACGGGAGGGTCTCGCACTACGTCTTGACGGCACGCGGTCGTGCTGCACTCGCCAAGGTGCACAAGCACCACGTCGACCGGCTGGCCTTCGCCCTGGCAGGCACAGACCTCATCTACCAGCAGGCGATCACGAAGGCCGTCAGCGAGCTGGTCGGCCGTCTCCACGGGACCGCCCAGCAGTCCACGCGCTCGGCATGAGGGAGCAGCAACATGAGGGGACAGCGACATGACAGGGCAGCGACATGACAGGGCAGCGACATGACGGGGCAGCGATGAGCGAGGTCAGGACCATCGAGGCCGGCACCGCGCCGGAGCGGTTCGCCCGAGGCTGGCACCTGCTCGGCCTCACCCGCGAGTACGACGACGGCGCCCCCCACGGCCTCGAGGCGTTCGGTACCAAGCTGGTGATCTGGAAGACCTCCGAGGGTGAGCTGAAGGTGCTCGACGCCTACTGTCGGCACATGGGTGGCGACCTCAGCCAGGGGACCGTGCAGGGGGACAACGTCGCGTGCCCCTTCCACTCCTGGCGTTGGGGTGGAGATGGCAAGTGCCAACAGATTCCCTACGCCAGAAGGGTTCCCCCGCGCGCACGCACGCGGGCATGGCTGACCCTCGTCGTCGACGGGCAGCTGTTCGTATGGCACGACCCGCAGGGCAACTCCCCGCCGGTGGACGTGACCATCCCGGCGATCGAGGGCTTCACCGGCGGGCTCTGGACCGACTGGGTCTGGGACCGCACCCTGGTGCCCAGCAGCCACTGTCGTGAGGTCATCGACAACATGGTCGACATGGCCCACTTCTACTACATCCACAAGGGCCTGCCGACGTACTTCAAGAACGTCTTCGAGGGACACGTGTGCACTCAGTACTACTCAGGCACGACCCACGAGGAAGCGGCCAAGGGCTTGCCGATCGAGGTGGGAGTGGCGCAAGACCAGCAGACGGTCAGCGACGCAACGTACTGGGGTCCGAGCTACCTCGTCGACAAGCTCTGGACCAAGTACGGCGACCTGACCTTCGAGACCGTCCTGATCACCTGCCACTACCCGATCACCAACAACAGCTTCATGCTCAACTACGGCATGGTCATGAAGAAAAACCCTGACTTCGACGACGCCACGAACGACCTCATCGCCGGCAAGATGCTCAAGGGGATCGGTTCGGGCTTCATGGAGGACGTGAAGATCTGGAAGAACAAGACGAGGATCGACAACCCGCTGCTGTGCGAGGAAGATGGGCCGGTCTACCAGCTCCGGCGCTGGTATGAGCAGTTCTACGTCGACGTCGCCGACGTCACCCCGGAGATGGTGCAGCGCTTCGAGTTCGAGATCGACACCACGAAGGCGGTCGACTTCTGGCAGAAGGAGCTGGTCGAACAGGCCGCCGGCCAGGTGGCCTCGGCCTGATGCAACCGGTCGACTGCGGGCGGTGCGGCACGACTGTGACGGTCGCCAAGAGCAGCCCAGCCCACACCTCGATCCAGTGGTACGTCGACAGCTCGGCCTGTCTGGCCAAAGCGGAGCTGGCCGTGGGCGACACATGTCCGCACCTTGCGGACTCGATCCGGGACGCCGTGCTCCAAGGACGGCTGGAGGTCAGTAGCGGTGAGTTCTGACAGGCTGCGGCTCAAGGTGCTCGAGGTCGTGCCGGAGACCGGCGACGCGCACTCGTTCGTGCTCGAGGCGCCTGCAGACCTGACGTACATGCCGGGACAGTTCCTGACGCTGCGCCTGCCACATGAGGACGGGGTGGTGGCGCGGTGCTACTCGCTGTCCAGCGCACCCGGCGTCGACCAGCACCTGAAGGTGACGGTGAAGCGGGTCAGGGACGGCCGCGGCTCCAACTGGGTGTGCGACCGCGTCCTCGCCGGTAGCGAGCTTGACGTGCTGGCTCCGGCTGGAACGTTCACGCCCAAAAGCCTGGACACCGATCTCCTGCTGCTCGCAGGGGGCAGTGGGGTGACCCCGGTGATGAGCATCATCAAGAGCTGCCTCGCCAAAGGCGTGGGAAGAATGCTGCTGGTCTACGCGAACCGCGACGAGCAGTCGGTGATCTTCCACGCCGAGCTGCGTGCGCTCGTCGCCCAGCACCCTGACCGGCTCATAGTCCTGCACTGGATCGAGACTGTCCAGGGGCTGCCGAGCAAGCGGCCCCTTCAGGAGATCGTCCGCCCGTGGGCTCACGCAGAGGCCTTCATCTGCGGGCCGGCACCGTTCATGGACTGTGCCACCGAAGCCCTCAAGGAGCTCGGTGTAGCCCGGGAACGCATCCATATCGAGCGCTTCACCTCACTGGCGGGCGACCCCTGGCTGGAGGTCGAAGCACCAGCGCTCAAGGCGGACGCGCGGACCGTAGAGCTCTTTGTAGAGCTCGACGGGCAAACCCACGAGCTGGCCTGGCCCGAGGGGCAGAAGTTGCTGGATCTGCTGCTGGACAAAGGACTCGACGCTCCTTACTCCTGCCGCGAGGGTGCCTGCAGCGCCTGCGGGCTGCTGCTGGTCGAGGGAGAGGTCGCAATGGACAACAACTCAGTGCTCGAAAAGCAGGACCTCGACGAGGGGTGGCGGTTGGCCTGCCAGTCCCGCCCGGTGAGCGACGTGGTGAAGGTTCGCTACGACTGACCGGTCAGCAACACGGCCGTCACGCCCTGCTTGGTCGGCACCAGGAGCAGGCGGCCATCGAAGGCGGGCTTGGCGAAACGGGTGGCCGAGCCCACTGCCAGCTGCGCGCGACGCCGGCCGGTGGCGGCTGCGAGGCCGGTGAGGTTGCCGTCCTGATCGGCCACCCAGACGGTGCTCCCAACAACCAGGGGAGAACCGACGACGTGGCTCTGCCAGCCACGGGAAAGGTGGTCGCCCTGGACGAGGACCTGCAGTATGCCGTCGTTGCAGGGCAGGAAAGCGGCGCTGCCGAGGGTGGCGCCACCGCCGTACGCGGAGCAGCCGGATAAGGACGCGAGCTGACCCCCGACGCCGCCGAGGTGGGCGACATCGACGAGGAACACGTTTCCGCCCTTGCCCGCGGCCAGGGCCCTCACCGCTCCGGGCAGCAGGAGTGGCCCCATCGAGCCGAGGTCGGCGTCTGCGGAGTTTTCCTGCGCCCATTGCGAAGGCGCGAAGCCGTCCCGGAGCCCGAGCGAGGGGGTGAGCCGCAGCACCGAGTCGCTGCGGTCCCACGTCCCGCCTCTCGCCGCGCCGTTGCCGGTGGTGACGAGCAGGTCCCCACCCGGAAGCAGGGCCGGGCCGGAGGCGCCCCAGATCCCGGCCATCCGGCCGGTGGGTACGGCGAAGGACGTGAGGGTCCCGTTGCCGTGGGTCGGTGCGCCGACGACCCTTCCTACGTACTGACCGCAGTCTCCGTAGTTGCCGCCGTAGGCGACATACACGGTGGACCCGGACAGCAGCAGGGCCGCGCGTTGGAGCTGGGTGTCGGGCCGCATGCCAGGCACGTCGACCGTACGGGTCAGCCGGACCACGCCGGTTCGTGCGTCGACGCCGTACAGGACGTGGTGCACGCCGGCCTGCGTGGCGACGGCGAAGACCAGGTGGGTGGTCGGGTCGTAGACGGGGGTTCCGGTGATGCCGAGCGGGTCGATGTTGCCGCAGGGCAGGTCGGAACCGTTGACGGGGTCCGCGAGGTGGCGCCGCCACAAGACCCGGCCGGTGGCACCGGCGAGGGCGTACAGCGAGCCGTTCTCGGTCGCGGCGATGACCGCGCCGCCGACGGACAGCGGGCTGGCGTAGACCTTCCCGTCGAGCGGGGCCCGCCAGGCGACCTGCGGGGAGGTCGGGTTCGGCCCGGGTGCTGAGGACCTGCGGGCCACGTCCCCGCCGTACGTCGTCCAGTCGTGGCTCGTCGGTGCCGGGGAAGCCTTTGAGCCAGGGGTAACGGCCGGCTGCGAGGGCGCCGCCAGAGACGGTGGTGTGGTCGGTGGTGATGGCGTGGGGGAGGGGGCGGAGGTGGAGGACCCAGAGCTGCAGGCCGCCAGCAGGCACGCAACCGTGAGGCAGGCACTTAGCGAGGACAGAGAACGGGTCATGT
>JAYTHM010000285.1:0-1512 GCA_043732645.1 Frankiales bacterium | reverse complement strand
GGGAGGGTCGATCACCGAGGCGGCCCGACAGCTGATGCTGCACGAAACCTGACGGGCGGTGGCAGGGCTCGTCCGTGCGGTCAGCTAGCCCTTGATGTCGCACAGCGCGGCGCCGGCGGTGACGACCTCGCCGACGGCTGCGGACAGCCCGGTCACGGTGCCGGCCTTGTGGGCGTTGAGCGGCTGCTCCATCTTCATCGCCTCGAGGACCACGATCAGGTCGCCCGGGGCGACGACGGCTCCCTCCTCGACGGCGACCTTGACGATTGTGCCCTGCATTGGGGACGTCAGGGAGTCACCCGACGCGGCGCCGCCCGCCTTGGCGCCGGCCTTGCGCTTGGCTGGGGTCTTTGCCGCCGGAGCAGCGGAGCCGCGTGCGATCGCTGCCGGCAGGGTGACCTCCAGGCGCTTGCCACCGACCTCGACGACGACCGTCTCGCGGGCGGCCTGCGACTCCTCCGAGGCACCAGCCCCGCCGCCGTACGGCTCGAGGTCGTTGTCGAACTCGGTCTCGATCCAGCGGTTGTGAACCGTGAACGGGTCGCTCGTGAAGGCAGGGTCCACGACCACCTTGCGGTGGAAGGGGATCAGGGTCGCCATGCCGTCGACGGTCATCTCCGACAGCGCCCGGGCGGAGCGCTGGAGCGCCTGCTCGCGGGTCGCGCCGGTGACGATGAGCTTGGCCAGCAGGGAGTCAAAGGCGCCACCGATGACCGAACCGGACTCGATGCCGGCGTCGACGCGGACGCCCGGGCCGAGCGGCGGGATGAAGGTCGTGACGGTGCCCGGGGCGGGAAGAAAGCCGCGACCCGGGTCCTCGCCGTTGATGCGGAACTCGAATGAGTGCCCGCGCGGCTCGGGGTCGGTGAAGGTGAGCTCGAGGCCGTCGGCGATGCGGAACTGCTCGCGCACCAGGTCGACACCGGTGACCTCCTCGGTGACCGGGTGCTCGACCTGCAGGCGGGTGTTGACCTCGAGGAAGGAGATCAGGCCGTCCGCGCCGACCAGGAACTCGCAGGTGCCGGCCCCGACGTACCCGGCCTCCTTGATGATGGCCTTGGATGCGTCGTATAGCTGCTTGGTCTGGGCGTCGGTCAGGAACGGCGCGGGAGCCTCCTCCACGACCTTCTGGTACCGGCGCTGCAGCGAGCAGTCGCGGGTGCTGACGACGACGACGTTGCCGTGCGTGTCGGCCAGCACCTGGGTCTCGACGTGTCGCGGCTTGTCGAGGTAGCGCTCGACGAAGCACTCGCCCCGGCCGAAGGCCGCGACGGCCTCACGGACCGCCGACTCGTACAACTCGGGGATCTCATCCATGGTCCGGGCGATTTTCAGCCCGCGGCCGCCGCCGCCGAAGGCCGCCTTGATGGCGACGGGCAGGCCGTGCTCCTCGACGAACGCCAGCACCTCGTCCACGCCCTTGACGGGGTTGGCGGTGCCCGGGACCAGGGGTGCGCCGATCTTCATAGCGATGTGCCGCGCGGTGGTTTTGTCGCCGAGGGCGGCGATGGC
>JAYTHM010000284.1:0-1515 GCA_043732645.1 Frankiales bacterium | reverse complement strand
GAGGCAGGGTCAGCCCGGCTAACGCTAATGCTGCACGCCTCATGAGGTAATCACCTTTTTTGGCTAGGAACGCTGACCGCTGGTTAGAAACGCGAGCGGTTGGCGACGGCTTGCGCGACACTCTCGATCGACGACGTCAGTCCCGATGGGAAGATCGCGCCGCGGACGTTGATGCTAACAAAGGTCGCGGTGTCGATCGCGCGGTTGTTGGCGCTATTGGCGACGATAGCCCCGGTCGCCTGGCCGATAGCCTGCTGAATGACGAGGTCGGGTCCGGCGAGTTCGCAACGGGCACAACGTGTCCGAGCGAGGACCTGCCAGCGCCGACAACACCGACAGCTGACGGCTGCTGGGATGCAGCCCCTGACTCAGGGGATGCGGGTCACCGCCGCGGCGGGCAGGGATCAGGTAGTCCAACCCGTCGGCAACGTAGAGACCGGCTGCCCACACGGGCACCGGCTCTCGGCGACACCAGGGCGTCCCGAGTGTGGCCGCTCCCCCTCAAACTGCAATGGGATGCTCATTCGGTTCGCTCAACGGTCTCGGGCTCAACGGCCTCGAGCGCGGCGAGGTCACGCACGGTGTAGCGGTGATGCTCGGCTTCCTCCTTCAGCACCACCTTCAGGCAGCGACGCACGATGTACTCCTCGTCGGGGTACGGCTCCGCCGGCTTCCGACCGCAGGTCCGGTCAAGCTTGGCCTCGGTGAGCCCCTCGACGACGCGCCGCATTGTGGCCATGCGAAGGAGCCGCGGCGCGAGCACCTCGTTGAGCACTGGGGTGGCTTCGAGAGTGAGCCCGAGCTTCGCTGCTGCCTCGGCCGGCATCCCGCCGGCCGGAAACCCCAAAGGGTGGTACGGCGTTTCGTCTTCGAGCACGGCATTGCCGACCCAGGCATCGCTGGCGAACAGCAGATGTCGTTGCGTCTCGACAAGCGACCATTCGCCGTCGACCCGCTCGTGCAGCATGGCCTCGGGCAACCGCCTGGCGCGGTCGAACGTCGCCTCCCACAGCGTCTCGATGGCGTCCCAAGCAGCCCGGTAGTCGTCGGGTGACGTGGCCTCACGCGCCAGCAGTCGCACCGGGTGTTGTCGGTCGAGCTCGGTCTCGACGTAGGCGGTCACGTCGACGTCGTTGACGATGACACGTTCGAAACCGCCGCCGAGATAGACGTTCCCCCCGTAGCAGTCGACGATCTTCAGACCGCTGACCTCACAGTCGCGGATCTCCAGGCCGGCAAGGTCGCACAGGTGGATGCGCGCGCCGCGGAACCGGTCGGTCTGGACGTAGTCGGAAGTCACCGGCGCAGTGTCGCGCACCGGTCCGCGCCGCCCGAGTGCGGCGATCACACAACGCTGACGCCCCTGGTCACCACATCGCTTGAGGTCAAGGTCAGGGGCGCTGGAGAGCGACGCGCTCGTGCGTGACTGGCGCTGCAGCTCCCGTCGTGACGGCACCCCGTGTACCGGGTGGGTGAAGCCGGGGACGGATCGTCGGCTGTCGAATCTGGCCTCGA
>JAYTHM010000283.1:0-5370 GCA_043732645.1 Frankiales bacterium | reverse complement strand
TGAACTTCGTGGTCGGTACCACCGGGCTGCTTGTGGCCCTGGGCGCCCAGGAGCTGGTGAGCGGCGTCCGGGCCGACGCTTGGCCCACGGACTGGTGGCTCTACCTCGGGGGGCCGATCGGCTGCGTCTTCATCGCGGTCGCGTCCGTCACGGTGAGCACCCTCGGGGTCCTGCGCCTGGGCCTGGCCGTGACCGCCGGGCAGGTCCTCGGTGGGATCGCCCTCGACGCCCGCCGCGGTGTCTCAGCGGCGACCTTCGCCGCAGCGACCCTCACCCTGGTAGCCGTCGCGGTGAGCGGACGGGGCGCCCGGTGACGTGGCGTCTGGTGAAGCTGCTCGCCGGGCTGGTGCTGTTCGGCGTCGGCATCTGGTTGGGCCTGCAGGCCCACCTCGGCGTCGGTCCATGGGACGTGCTGGCCGGCGGGCTCGCCCAGCACCTTGGCCGACCCTTCGGGCAGACCGCCATCGGGGTCTCCCTTGTCGTGCTCGTGATCGGGCTCGCCTGCCGGGTCCGGCCCGGCATCGGGACCGTCCTGAACGTGCTGGTCATCGGTGTCGTCATCGACGCGCTGCTGGGGACGGCGGCTCTCGACGACCTCGGTAACCGGGCACTGGCCCTGCGGCTGACGGTCACCGTTGCCGGGATCTTGTCCGTCGCCGCCGGTTCCGCGCTCTACCTCGGCGCGCACCTCGGGCCCGGCCCCCGGGACGGGCTGATGATCGCCTTGGTCCAGCGCACCGGTTGGCGGGTCGGGGCCTGCCGGGCCCTGCTCGAGCTGTCCGTGCTCGTCATCGGGATTGCCCTCGGTGGTCCCGTCGGGGTCGGCACCCTGGCGTTCGCCCTCGGTATCGGACCCGCGGTGCAGCTGGCCTTCACCGTGCTGCGGCAGACGCCGGCGAGGGCGGTGCCGGCATGACGGTCGAGATTCGCCCACGACGGCTCACCCTGGTGTGCCGGGTGACGGCGGCCGTCGTGCTGGTGGTGTTCGCCGTACTCGCCCTGCTGCTGACCAAGGGCACCTCCCAAGGGCAGGTGTTCTCCGTGGGGGACCAGGTGTCCTTCTTCGGAATCGGGGTGCTGATCGCCGTCGCGGTGCTCGGGTTCACCCGGGCCCGGGTGCGCGCGGACGGCACCGGGATCTGGGTCCGCAATGTCCTGGGGGAGCGGTACTTCCCGTGGGGGGTCGTCGTGTCCGTCGACCTGCCCCCGAGTGCCTCATGGGCCCAGCTCGAGTTGCACGACGACGAGACGGTGGCGCTGCTCGCCGTCCAGGCGAACGACGGTGACGCCGCCATCGAGCACGTCCTTGCCCTGCGGGCCCTGCTTCGTGCCTCCAGGTGAGCCCGCAGAAGAGCTCCTCTGCCGCGCCGGCTCAGCGCATGCCGTCCCGGTGAGAGCCGCCGCGCTGCCGCCGCGGTGCTGTCGAAGGATCACGTCAGCTGACCGTTCGCCTACCGCGGCTAGCGTTGTGACATGACAAGCGCAGGAGAGCCCGACAGCGGTCTGGCCGACCAGCGGCTGGCCGCGGCCCTCCACGCGCCGGGCAACCGGGCCGAGCTGCTGGCGGCCCTCCTGGACGCGCGGGTCTTTGCCGCCATCACCGCGACCTCGACCGCCGAGCACGTCGAGGCAGTCACCGGCTTGCGGGCCGAGTCGAGCGCGGAGCTGGCGGTCGTGCTGCTGGAGGCGCCGGACGGGACCCGCGCCCTGCCTGTGTTTAGCGACCTGGGTGCCCTGCGTCAGTGGCGGCGAGAGGCCCGGCCGGTCCCGTTGACCGGCGCGCAGGCCTGCGCCGCCGCCCGCGACGAGGGTGCCACCACCGTCCTGCTCGATCCCGGCGGAGTCGCGGTCGCGGTGACCGAGCTCCAGACGCTGGCCCAGGGTCGTGTCCCCGTCCCGGGTAGCGGCCTGTCGGCCCGTCGGGGGGACACCGTCCTGGCTGCTTTGGACGCTCCCGCGTCCGAGGAGCTCGTTGCGGATCTGAGGCGGGCCCTTGCGCCCGAGGCACTGCTGGCGGCCCGGCTGCTGCAGGGTCCGGCCGGCCTGGTGCTCGGGATCGCAGCCGCGGCGCCCCTCACGCCGGGCGCGCTGGCTGGGCTCGCCCAGAGGCTGGTCACCCGGCTCGGACCGGACCTCCCCGCGACGGGGCTCGACCTGGCGCAGGTCGGAGCCGAAGGACCCGGTCAGGACGTGCTGGGCCGACCCGCACCGACCTTCGCCACGACGGTCCTGGCACCCCGACGTCGTTGGCGGGTGGGTGGCTGAACCGCGGCGGCTTCAGACCGGCCCGGTGAGCCTTTCTCCCGGACCCTCGCCCGGCTCGTCCGGGAATAGCGATGCCTCCCGGAACGCCCGCTGCAGCGCCTGCAGCCCGTCCCGCAGGGAAGCGGCGTGGATGCCCAGGTCGGGGCGGGCCGCGGTGACCAGGCCGGCCAGGGCGGTGATCAGTTTGCGGGCCTCGTCCAGGTCGAGGGTCGCCGTACCCTGCTCGGTCAGGCCACACTTGACGGCTGCCGCGCTCATCAGGTGGACGGCCACGGCAGAGATGACCTCGGCGGCGGGGACGTCGGCCAGGTCTCGGGCGGCAGGTCCGGAAGCAGCGGGAGAAGCGGACGAGGAGTCAGCGGGCATACTGCTACCCTTGCAGATGCGCTCCGGCCGCCCGTGGTCACCTCGAAGCAGACGGCCGAGCAAGCGGAGGCCCCACCTCCCACCTGCGCCGCCGCAAGGCAGCCAGGTCCGGTCGACCTGACGGCTCATCCCGTTGGTGTCGTGGCCGTCAGCTCCCACCTGGGAGCAACGGCCGATGTGGGCCCTGCGCTGCGCGCGGGGCCCTTTTGCATGGGGGGTCCCGGAACACACTCGACTCTGGAGGCAGCATCAGCGCTGAACCCCGCATCAACGATCGGATCCGCGTCCCCGAGGTGCGACTGGTCGGCCCCAACGGTGAGCAGGTCGGCATCGTCAAGATCGACATCGCCCTGCAAATGGCCCAGGAGAGCGACCTCGACCTCGTCGAGGTCGCCCCGATGGCGCGCCCACCGGTGGCCAAGCTCATGGACTACGGAAAGTTCAAGTACGAGACGGCGCAAAAGGCGCGTGAGAGCCGCAAGAACCAGGTGCTCACCGTCATCAAGGAGATGAAGCTCCGTCCCAAGATCGATCCGCACGACTACGAGACCAAGAAAGGCCACGTCGCCCGCTTCCTGAAGGCGGGCGACAAGGTGAAGATCACGATCATGTTCCGCGGTCGTGAGCAGAGCCGGCCCGAGCTCGGCTTCCGGCTCCTGCAGCGCCTGGGAGAGGACGTCAGCGAGCTCGGCTTCGTGGAGTCCAGCCCCAAGCAGGACGGTCGCAACATGATCATGGTCGTCGCGCCCCACAAGAACGCCGCGGACCTCAAGAAGATCGCTGCCGACCAGAAGAACGCCGCGGCCAGCGTCGGCAAGCCCGGCGCCCCCAGCGAGACGAGCAGCGAGACCACCAGCGAGACCACCAGCGAGAGGACCGACGGCACCCCGTCGGGCAGTGACCACGAACTCTCCTAAACAGATGAGGAAGACGGCAGACATGCCCAAGCAGAAGACGCACAGCGGCGCCAAGAAGCGCATCAAGGTGACCGGCAGCGGCAAGCTGCTGCGCGAGCAGGCCGGCAAGCGACACCTGCTCGAGCGCAAGTCCAGCAAGCTGACCCGTCGCCTCACCGGCACCGTCGAGGTGGCCAAGTCCGACACCGGCAAAATGAAGAAGCTCCTCGGTCTCTAAGACCACCTCCCACCCCAGTGAGACCCTAGAGACACGAAGGAAGTACTGAGATGGCACGCGTCAAGAGGGCAGTCAATGCCCAGAAGAAGCGCCGTGAGGTCCTCGAGAAGGCAAGCGGCTACCGGGGTCAGCGCAGTCGGCTGTACCGCAAGGCCAAGGAGCAGCTGCTCCATAGCGCCACATATGAGTACCGCGACCGCAAGAAGCGCAAGGGCGACTTCCGGCAGCTGTGGATCACCCGCATCAACGCCGCCGCCCGCGAGAACGGCATGACCTACAACCGGCTCATGCAGGGCCTGAAGCTGGCCGGGGTCGAGGTCGACCGCAAGAACCTCGCCGAGCTCGCCGTCAGCGACATGCCCGCGTTCGCCGCGCTCGTCGCGGTCGCCAAGGCGGCTCTCCCGGCGGACGTCAACCAGCCCGCCTGAGGCCGCCGTCATCACCGTTCTGACGTCGGTCCGCAACGAGCGGGTCCAGTCGGTACGTCGACTGCACCGCCGCTCGGCCCGTGTGGCCGAGCGGCGGTTCGTCGTGGAGGGCCCGCAGGGGGTGCGGGAGGCGCTCGCGGCACTGCTCGAGCTGTACACGACCGACCCGGCTGATCCGCTTGCCGTCGCGGCGGCTGCCTTGGGCGTCGAGGTCGTCGAGGTCAGCGCTCAGGTCCTCGCGGCCCTCGGGGAGACCGTCAACCCGCAGGGCCTGGTCGGCGTCGCACCGTTGCTGGAGGGGGCTCTGCCGGCAGCCCCGCGGCTGGTCGCCGTTCTGCACGAGGTCAATGACCCGGGCAACGCCGGTACCGTCATCCGCACCGCCGACGCAGCGGGGGCCGATGCCGTGGTGTTCACCGGCACAAGTGTCGACCCGCACAACGGCAAGTGCGTCAGGGCCACCGCCGGCAGCCTGTGGCACCTGCCCGTCGTCACGGGCACTTCCTTGGAGGACGGGGTCCTGGAGCTTCGACGTACGGGGGTGCAGGTCTTCGCGACGAGCGGTGCGGGCGAGGCCGACCTGTTCGACCTACCCGAGCCGGAGCTGGCCCGGCCGACGGCGTGGCTGTTCGGGACCGAGGCCCACGGCCTACCGGAGGCGGCGATGGCAGCCGCCGACAGGAGGGTGCGGGTTCCCCTGCGGGGACGGGCGGAGTCCCTCAACCTCGCCACGGCAGCTGCTGTGTGCCTGTATACGTCGGCTCGCGCCCAGCGCCACTAGGGTCCGTCCTACAGTGGTTTGAGGGGGAATCAGGTGTCAGCGGACAAGGGCGCTTACGACGACCTGCCTGACGGCGTGGTCGTCGTTGATGCTGCCGGGACCGTGACGCAGGTCAACCCCGCGGCGACCCGGATCCTCGCGACCACTGCCGACGCGGTCATCGGACGGTCGCTGCCGGATGTGCTTCCGCTGGTCGATGCGCAGAGCCGGGACTGGTGGGCCTGCAGCCGGCCCTTCGACGGCCTCGACACTCGCACCCGCCAACCTGAGGTGAGTCTGCAGGTCAGTGGCGGGTCGCGGCGGCCACCGGCATCGCAGTGGCTGTCTGCTCGCACGCAGGGCTTTCTCTCGAGTTGAACCACGCGTTGAAGCTGGATTGCGAGCATTGCGTTGACT
>JAYTHM010000282.1:0-1535 GCA_043732645.1 Frankiales bacterium | reverse complement strand
GTTCCGTTGCGGGAGCACACTTTATGGTTTAGCGCGGCTTCCCTAGCGGAGGGCCGTGGTTGTAGTGAATCTGTGGGTTTGTCGGCGGGGCGCCGGTTGCTGAGCCAGTGGTCGAACTCGGCGGCGGGAACGGCCTTGGACATGTAGTAGCCCTGCGCCTGGTCGCAGCCGAGGCGTGTCAGTTCGGTGTAGGCGATGTGGGTCTCGACGCCTTCGGCGACCATGCGCAGACCGAGGCTGTGGGCCAGGTCGATGGTGGAGGCGACGAGGGCGGCGGCTCGGACGTCGTCGGCCATGGGGAAGATGAACGAACGGTCGAGCTTGAGCTCGTCGATGGGCAGGTCGCGCAGGTAGCTCAGCGAGCTGTAGCCGGTGCCGTAGTCGTCCACGGAGATGTGGATGCCCGTGCCACGCAGCCGGGTCAGGATTGACCGGGCCCGATCACGGTCGGCCATCAGGAATTCCTCGGTGATCTCTAGTTGCAAGGCGCCCGGCAGGAGGTTCCGGGCGGCGAGCATCGAGGCGACCTGCCGGGGCAGGTCGGAGTCGACCAGGGAGCTGGCCGAGAGGTTGACCGCGACCGTGAGCTGTTGGCCATGGGCGTGCCAGGCCGCGGCCTGGTCCAGGGCCGCGGCGAGTACAACCCGGGTCAAGGTGGGCATCAGCCCGAATTCCTCGACCAGAGGCAGGAAGGAGTCGGGGTAGAGCAGGCCGCGGGTGGGGTGGTCCCAGCGGACCAGAGCCTCCACGGAGTGGACCTCGCCGGTGTCCAGGTCGATCTTGGGCTGGTAGTACACCACGAGCTGATCGGTTCTCAGGGCGGTTCGCAGCTCCTGCACCGTCTGCATCCGGGTGCCGATGACGCCGTCATCGGCACTGTTGTAGACCTGATGGCCGCTGCGCGATGTCTTGGCCTTGTACATGGCGATGTCGGCCTTACGCAACAGGGTGCTCAGGTCGGGGCCGTGCTCGGGGAACAGTGCGATCCCGATGCTGGCGCCGCTGTGAAAGGTGATGTCGTTCAGTGTGAACGGGTCGGCCAGCGCCGAGCACAGCTTGACTGCGACATCGACGGCTTCCTCGCGGCCGGCGTCGGCCAGCAGTACCGCGAACTCGTCGCCACCCAGACGTGCCAGCTGGTCATCAGCCCTCAATGTCTGATCCAAGCGGGCCCCAACCTGGATCAGCAGCAGGTCCCCGGCGTAGTGACCCAGGCTGTCATTGACTTCCTTGAACTTGTCCAGGTCCAGCATCAGCAGGGCTTGGCCACTGCACCGCGACTGGGCCAGGCGCTTTTGCCCTTCGGCGTAAAACGCCCGCCGGTTCGGCAACCCCGTGAGCTCATCGGTTGCAGCGGCGAGCTCGCGCAGATTTGCCATCCGAGCGAGCTGGCGGAACGCCAGCTGCGCACGAGCCACGGCCACGAGCAGCGTCACTCCAGCCACGGCCACAGCCAAGGTCGACAGATGCGCCCGACTGCTCACGGAAAGCACCGCCAGCCCTGCCAAGGTGGCCACCGATGACACGATCAGGGC
>JAYTHM010000281.1:0-1536 GCA_043732645.1 Frankiales bacterium | reverse complement strand
AACACGGCGCCGAGCCGGTTGCTGTTCGTCTCGTCGGGGCAGACAAGGCAGAAGCTGTGCGGGTTGCGGGCGTAGATGTCGCGTAACAGCTCTCCGAGTTGCCGGGACGACTCGGCCCGGCTGTGCGCGGGGTACGGCACGTCGAGTGCGTAGTCCCGGTGGTCGGGTAGGTCGAGATCCACGGCGAGCCGGCCGCCGTTCGCGTGCGGTGACGCGCTCATGCGCAAATCGCCGAACGGGTTCGCGGCCAGCACCAGCGCGACGGGATGGCCGGCGGCGTGGAAGAGCTTGTCGGGGCCGTAGGAACGTAACCACTACTCGAGCAACGCCAGGTGCGCCGGGTTGTCCCGCACGTTCGACAAGGGCACCTGGTGCGACCGGAACGTTCCCGTCATCCAGGACCCCGTCGACCTCGGCCGGTCCGGTCCAGCCCTTCGGTGTGCGCAGCACAATCATTGGCCAGCGCGGACGTTCCAGCGGCGCTGTGCCTATCCGGGCGGCGATCTGGATCCGCCTGATGTCGGTCCACGCATCAGCGAGCGCAGCCGCGAACCGCAGGTGCATGCCGGCACGTCGTCGCCGGTGACCTCCAGCACCCGGTAGCCGTAGCCTTCGAGCAACGAGCGCACCTCAGCCGGGTCCTTGCGGGCCAGGACCGTCGGGCCGGAGATCTTCGCGCCGTTCAGGTGCAGCACCGGCAGCACGGCGCCGTCGCGTGCGGCGTTGAGGATGGAGATGCCCTTCCACGACCCCTCGAGCGGTCCAGTCTCCGCTTCGCCGTCACCGACGACCGCCAGGGCGAGCAGTCGG
Source organism: Frankiales bacterium (assembly GCA_043732645.1). Classification (GTDB taxonomy): domain Bacteria; phylum Actinomycetota; class Actinomycetes; order Mycobacteriales; family SCTD01; genus RYN-111. The sequence goes on along the minus strand of JAYTHM010000281.1, from coordinate 726 downwards.
GGTTGTCCATGACCGCGCCGAACGCGTGCACGAGCACGTACCCGAGCTCACCGCCTTCGTGAATGGAGCCCGGCGTCGTCACGGAGACGTGGCTCGGGATGCCGCCTGGCGTGGAGAACTGCCGGAACAGCTTGGCCATCCCGGCCGTGTCCTGAGTGATGTGCGGGTACATCTCGCTGTAGCTGCCCTCGAGCCAGCCTGCTGCGAGTGCCGGACCGCCGTGCCCGGGCCTGGCGAGGTAGATCATCTCTTGGCCGGTGGCCCCGGATCAGCCGGGATATGTGGGCGTAGACGAACGACAGTCCCGGGCTCGTGCCCCAGTGGCCGAGCAGGCGCGGTTTGATGTCGTCGGGCGTCAGTGGCTGGCGCAGCAGTGGGTTCTGCTTGAGGTAGATCTGGCCGATCGTGAGGTAGTTGCAGGCCCGCCACCACGCGTCGACCTGGGCAAGCTCGGAAGCGTCCGGCACTAGCTCGTCAAGGAGCGGGACCGGGGCGGCGACGAGCGGCTGTGGGGTCATCGTCACAATGATGCCTACTGCGGCAGCGGTGCCGCAGGGGACGCGGCGATGTACGCGCCCGAGGACGGAAAGAACAGGCCGGTGTGACCGTCGCCGGACCAGTGCACCGTGTAGGGGGCCGTCCCGTCTGGTCCGCGTACCTCCAGGATCTCACCGTCCCCGTCGGGTTCACCGTCCCGGTTCGTCCGCACGACGATGCGGTCTCCCA
>JAYTHM010000280.1:0-1541 GCA_043732645.1 Frankiales bacterium | reverse complement strand
CAGACCATCGCGGTGCGCACTGCGGTGACGTCGAAGCCGGCGGCGGCGACCTCGCCCCAGGTGTCGCGCCGGACTGAGCACCCTACGGCGGCGCGTCCCCAGACCGGCTGGAGCAGCTGCTGGAGCCGGCCGACCCAGTGCCCTGGAGGGGCGGCGACGTGCTCGAGTAGAAGCAGCCGACCGCCGGGGACCAAGACCCGCCGCAGCTCCGCGAGCACCCTGGGCGGCTGCGCGACCGAGCAAAGCACGCAGGCGCAGAGCACCGCGTCGACCGAGCCGTCGGCCAGCGGCAAGGCATGGGCGTCGGCTGAGAGCAGTGTCACCGGCACCGGGCAAGCCGTCACCCGTCCGCGGGCTAGGGCGCGCATCGAGGGGTCGGGCTCGACGGCGACCACCGACGTCACGGCGGCCGGCAGGTGGGCCAGGTCGTGGCCGGGTCCGAGACCAAGCACGAGCAGCCGACCGCTCGCGTCGGCCAGCACCGACGCGCGCAGCTGGCCGAAGCCGCCGCGTTCCCCGGCTGCGGCGACGAGCCGGTAGACCTGTGCGAAGACCGGGTGGGCGTGTTCGCGCTCACTGCTCATGCGTCCAGTATCGGGTCGGGCCAGGCGGCGGACGATCGGGTGACTGTGCGTGCTGAAATGCCGATCATGGGCGCGATCGTCAGAGTCCAGGCATGTGGTTGCGCCCCGTCCCTGTCATGGGTGACGCGAGCTTGGCGCGGGACCGCTCGAGCGATACGACAAGTGGGCCCCGTCCGACGCCGAGCCCCAGCGGGAGCCCTGCCCGAGCAGAGGTGACCGCCGCCGACGGGGTCGAACATCTCCGGTGACACCACCGACACGTTGCAAGCCAAGCTCTCCACCGACCTGTGCAGCGTGATCAGGGTGGCCGCGGAGCCAGCGTCGAACCCGAACGTGAGGTTCGGGAGCAAGGACAGCGCGGTCAGTGCGATCGCCGTCCGCACGAACGTGAGCCGCGGCCGGCCCGTCCTGCGCGCCACGACAGCGCCGACGTCGACGCCGTGCTTTCCTACCTGCTGCCGCTCGGTAGCCGGGGTCGACGGCGGTCTGCCTTGCGGAAACAGATCGCAAGGTTTCTGTGGCTGGTTGTCGTATCGGCTTGATGCCGTTCGTGGTGGGGGGAAGGCGGTCATTGGGACCGCCCCGGAACTCCAGGAGAAGTCCGATGACGCACTACCTGCTCGCCGTGCACGGCCCCGCCGAGAGGAACGATTTCGGCAGCTACGGCTCCAAGGAGGAGATGGAGGAGGCGTTCGCCGCGACCGGTGCGTTCACCGACCCACTCTGCGCCGATGGCTACTGGGTGTTGGTCGGCGGACTGCAACCGGCGTCCACGGCCACCGTCGTCGACGGCCGGGGGAGACGCCGGTGATGACCGACGGCCCCTACCTTGAGACGAAGGAGGCCATCGGGGGTTTCTGGGTCATCGACGCGCCCGACCTCGACGTGGCGCTCACGCTTGCGGCTGAGGGCTCCCAGGCGTGCCGGGGCAAGGTCGAGGTCCGTCCGTTCGACGGT
>JAYTHM010000279.1:0-5429 GCA_043732645.1 Frankiales bacterium | reverse complement strand
CCCCGCATGGCCAAAGCGCCCGACCGCATGGACACGATCGTCAGCCTCTGCAAGCGCAGAGGCATCGTCTTCCCCTCGAGCGAGATCTATGGGGGCCTTCGCGCCTCCTGGGATTACGGCCCCCTCGGCGTGGAACTCAAGAACAACCTCAAGCGCCAGTGGTGGAAGTCCATGGTGCAGGGCCGTGACGACGTCGTCGGCCTCGACTCCTGTGTAATCCTCGCCCGTGAGGTCTGGGAGACCAGCGGCCACGTCGCGACGTTCAGCGACCCCCTGACCGAGTGCACGTCCTGCCACAAGCGCTATCGCGCCGACCACCTCGAGGAGGCGCAGCCGGGCAAGAAGCTCGAGGAGATCGCCTGTCCCAACTGCGGTAACCGCGGCACGTTCACAGCGCCGAAGAACTTCAGCGGCCTGCTCAAGACCTACCTGGGCCCGGTGGAGGACGAGAGCGGCCTGGCCTACCTGCGTCCCGAGACCGCCCAGGGCATCTTCATCAACTTCCTGAACGTGCAGCAGTCCTCACGCAAGAAACCGCCGTTCGGCATCGGCCAGATCGGCAAGAGCTTCCGCAACGAGATCACGCCCGGCAACTTCATCTTCCGGACCCGCGAGTTCGAGCAGATGGAGATGGAGTTCTTCGTCAAGCCCGGTGAGGACGAGACCTGGCATCAGTACTGGATCGACACCCGGCTGGCGTGGTTCACCGACCTCGGCGTCGTCCCGGACAACCTGAGGCTGTTCGAACACCCGAAGGAAAAGCTCAGCCACTACTCCAAGCGCACGGTCGACATCGAGTACAGGTTCAACTTCGCCGGGACCGAGTGGGGTGAGCTCGAGGGCATCGCCAACCGCACGGACTACGACCTGAAGGTGCACGGTGAGGCGACCGGCAAGGACCTGTCGTTCTTCGACCAGGAAGCCGGAGAGCGCTACATCCCGTACGTCGTCGAACCCGCCGTCGGCGTCGACCGCAGCGCGCTGGTGTTCCTGCTCGACGCCTACAACGAGGACGAGGCCCCCAACGCCAAGGGCGTGATGGAAAAGCGGGTCGTCCTCAAGCTCGACGCCCGCCTCGCGCCCATCAAGGCGGCGGTGCTGCCGCTGTCGCGCAACGCCGACCTGTCCCCGGTCGCCAAGGACCTTGCGGCGCGGCTCGGCAAAAACTGGAACGTCGACTTCGACGACGCCGGCGCGATCGGCAAGCGCTACCGCCGTCAGGACGAGGTCGGCACGCCCTTCTGCGTCACTGTCGACTTCGACACCCTCGGGGACCAGGCCGTGACGGTCCGCTCGCGCGACACGATGGCGCAGGAGCGGGTGTCGCTGGACCAGGTCGAGCGCTACCTCAACGACCTGCTCGGTCCGCTCTAGGTCATGGCGATGCACAAGTACGTCTATGACTTCGCCGAGGGCAGTCGTGACATGAAGGACCTGCTCGGTGGCAAGGGCGCGAACCTCTGCGAGATGACCAACCTGGGACTGCCCGTCCCGCCCGGTTTCGTGATCACCACAGCAGCCTGTACGGCGTACCTCGACAGTGGGGACGTGCCCGCCGAGCTGGCCGCCGAGGTCATCGAGCACCTCACCGCGCTCGAGGCGCGCATGGGCAGGAAGCTCGGTGGGGCAAGCGATCCGCTGCTCGTGAGCGTCCGTTCGGGGGCGAAGTTCAGCATGCCCGGGATGATGGACACCGTCCTCAACATCGGCCTCAACGACGACTCCGTGCACGGTCTGGCGGAGCAGGGCAACGAGCGCTTCGCCTGGGACTCCTACCGGCGCCTGGTCCAGATGTTCGGCAAGACCGTGCTGGGCGTCGACGGCGAGCTGTTCGAGCACGCCCACGACGCGGCCAAGAGGTCCAAGGGCGTGGCCGGTGACCTCGACCTGGACGCCACCGACCTGCAGGCCCTCGTCGACGCCTTTAAGAAGATCGTCCAGGACGCTACGGGCGAGCCGTTCCCCCAAGACCCGCGGGCTCAGATGGACCTCGCGACCAAAGCCGTCTTCGACTCTTGGAACGGCGAGCGCGCCCGGTTGTACCGCCGGCAGGAACGCATCCCTGCCGACCTCGGCACGGCCGTCAACGTCTGCTCGATGGTGTTCGGCAACCTGGGGATGGACTCCGGCACGGGAGTCGCGTTCACCCGTGATCCAGGCAGTGGGGCGCCGGGCGTCTACGGCGACTACCTGCAGAACGCCCAGGGTGAGGACGTCGTCGCCGGCATCCGCAACACCCTGCAACTGCAGGACCTCGAGGGCCTCGACAAGGAGGCCTACGGCCAGCTGATGTCGATCATGTCGACGCTGGAGCAGCACTACCGGGACCTGTGCGACATCGAGTTCACGATCGAGCGTGGGCACCTGTGGATGCTTCAGACCCGCGTCGGTAAGCGCACTGCGGGTGCGGCGTTCCGGATCGCGACGCAGCTCGTAGACGAGGGCCTGATCAGCGAGGACGAGGCCTTGCTCCGCGTCACGGGCGCCCAGCTGATGCAGCTGATGTTCCCCCGCTTCGGCGACACCTCCGGGGCGGACAAGCTCACCGAGGGGATGGGCGCGTCGCCGGGCGCGGCCGTGGGCAGGGTGGTCTTCACCTCCGAGGACGCCGTCGCGTGGAAGGCTCGCGGGGAGGACGTGATCCTGGTCCGCCGGGAAACCAACCCCGACGACCTCGCAGGAATGATCGCCGCGCAGGGCATCCTCACGTGCCGTGGCGGCAAGACCAGCCATGCGGCCGTCGTCGCCCGCGGGATGGGTAAGACCTGCGTCTGCGGCGCGGAGGAGCTCGAGGTCGACGCGAGGGAGCGCACGATCACGATGCCCGACGGCACCGTGGTGCGGGAGGGCGACCTGCTGTCGATCGACGGCACCAGCGGCGAGGTGTTCGTCGGCGAGGTCGCTGTCACACCCAGCCCGGTCGTGCAGTACTTCGAAGGCTCCCTGGCTCCCGAGGACGGCGACGACCTGGTTCAGGCGGTGCACCGGCTGATCGGTCACGCCGACGGCGCGCGAAGGCTGAAGGTCCGCACCAATGCCGACTCGGCTGCCGACGCGCTGCGGGCGCGGCGCTTCGGTGCCCAGGGGATCGGGCTGTGCCGCACGGAGCACATGTTCCTCGGTGAGCGCCGCCAGCTCATCGAGACCCTGATCGTCAGCGACACGCCCGAGGAGCAGGAGCAAGCCCTGGCTGCCCTGCTCCCGCCCCAGCGCGATGACTTCGTCGACATCCTTCGCGCCATGGACGGGTTGCCCGTCACGGTGCGGCTGATCGACCCGCCGCTGCACGAGTTCCTGCCCGACCTGACCGAGCTCACGGTCGAGGTCGCGATCGCCGAGGCCTTAGGCAAGACGCCTGACCGGGCCCGTGTCCGGCTGCTCGAGGAGGTGCGCCGGCTGCACGAGATGAACCCGATGCTCGGCCTGCGGGGGGTCCGCCTCGGGCTGGTGATCCCTGGGCTGTTCGCGCTTCAGGTGCGGGCCCTGGCGGAGGCGGCCAAGCTGCTCAAGGACGAGGGCCTCGACCCGCGCCCGGAGGTGATGGTCCCGCTCGTCGGCGCCGTACAGGAGCTGGAGCTGGTGCGGGAGGAGGCCGAGGCAATCTTGGCCGAGATCGGGGTCACGGCACCCATCGGGTCGATGATCGAGCTGCCCCGGGCGGCGCTGACCGCAGGGTTGATCGCCGAGGCCGCCGAGTTCTTCTCCTTCGGTACCAACGACCTCACCCAGACGACCTGGGGCTTCAGCCGCGACGACGTCGAGGCTGCCTTCTTCAGCCGTTACCTCGACCTCGGCATCTTCGGGGTGAGCCCCTTCGAGTCCCTGGACCGCGACGGGGTGGGGCAGCTCGTCCGGACCGCCTGCGAGCGCGGCCGCGCCGCCCGCCCCGACCTGCACCTGGGGGTGTGCGGCGAGCACGGCGGCGACCCTGACTCTGTGCACTTCTTCCACGAGGTGGGCCTCGACTACGTCAGCTGCTCGCCGTTCCGGGTTCCCGTCGCGAGGCTGGAGGCCGGTCGCGCCGCCCTCATGCCGACCACCACCGACACGAGGTAACAGTGTTCCTGCTGCTGTTCTCCAAGACTGTCCGGCGGGTCCTGGCGCTCTTCGTCCTGCTGCCGCTGCTCGTCCTGGGCGGCACGGCCGCGCGCGTGTGGTGGGTCGCCCGACAGGACGACCGGACCCCCTCCGATGCCATCGTCGTCCTGGGCGCCTCGCAGTTCGACGGCCGTCCCAGCGAGGTCTTCAAGGCCCGGCTCGACCACGCCAAGGCCCTGTGGGACGCCCACGTCGCCCCGCGGATCGTCACCGTCGGTGGTGGAGCCCCCGGTGACCGCTTCACCGAGGCGCAGGCCGGCGAGAAGTACCTGAGGGCGCACGGGGTCACCTCTGTCGTGGCCGTCGGCGTGGGGCGCAACACGTTGCAGTCGCTCAAGGCGCTCAAGGTCGAATTCACCAAGCGCGGCTGGACCTCCGCGGTGCTCGTGACCGACCCCTGGCACTCCCTGCGCTCGCGCCGGATGGCGACCGACCTCGGCATCAGGGCTGTCACGTCGCCGACCCGGACCGGGCCGGCGAACTCCAGCCGGGGCACCGAGCTGCGCTACGTCGCCCGCGAGACTGCCGCCTACCTCTACTACCGGGTGTTCCACCGCAGCAGCGAGGCAGGTCCCGGAGCGGTATGAGGCGGCAGCTCGCCGCGGGTTCCCTCGGGTAAAAGCACCTGACAGTCGAGCAGCATCGGGCCTAGCCTGGAGCCGTTCGTCGTTCCGGAAGCAGGTGGGTCGCCATGGTTGCTCTCGTGTGCTCGCACCCCCCACTTCTCGGGGCGGCCATCTGAGGCTGCCTCCTCCCGGAAGGCTCCTGCGTTGCTGTTCCCCTCAGTCCGAGACGGTCTCGTTCCGGCCCTGATCACCCGCGTCGACCGCACCCGGTACGACGTGCTCACCCCCACCGGCTGCCTGAAGGTGCCGTCCCTGCCCGCACCGCCGGACCCGCTCGAGGCCCCAACCGTCGGCGACTGGCTGGTGCTCTCGCCGGTCGGCCCGGAGGTCCTTGAGGTGCTCCCGCGCACGTCGCTGCTGTCCCGCGGTACGGCGAGTGGCACCTCAAAGGCCCAGCCGCTCGCGGCCAACGTCGAGCTCGTCCTGATCTGCCTCGGCCTATCGGGACCGCTGCCACTGCGACGGCTCGAGCGGCTCCTCACCCTGGCCTGGCAGAGCGGGGCGACGCCGGTCGTGGTGCTCACCAAGGCCGACCTGTGCGAGGACATCGAGGCCGCCGTCCGGCAGGTGCTGCCGCACGCCCCGGGCGTCGAGGTCGTGGCAGTCTGCGCGGCGACCGGCGATGTGGGGGCGCTCGCGCCGTACACGTCCTCGACGCTTGTCCTGCTCGGTGCCTCGGGGGCGGGTAAGTCAACCGTCGTGAAC
>JAYTHM010000278.1:0-5431 GCA_043732645.1 Frankiales bacterium | reverse complement strand
CATACAGCGGACCGCCACCAACCTCGGTGTCATCATCACAGATCGGGCTCAGATCCAGCCCGTCCTCGACCAGCGCATCAACCCAACGGGCCCGATGCTCAGCAGCCAGCCAGTCCCGAACGTCAGGCGCCAACAACATCGGCTGATCCTGGTCATAGGTGCAGAACGTCATGTCCACCGGCCGTTTCGGCCGCCCCGGGGCCCACCAAAGCCTCATCAACGTCCACCAGCACCAAATGTTCAGCGACCCGCTGCTCCGACATGCCACATCCGCCCGCAACCCCAGCCCATCACGGGTTACCGACACGGGCTCCTAGACCAGCCCGATCCCGGCCGGTTCGGTCAGCAGGCCGGCTGCGGAGCCGGCAGGGTCGCTGAAGGCCATCGGCGACCGGCGCGCGGCCCCGAGGGCTGCGAAGTCGCTGCCGAAGGCCATTTCACACAGCGGAATGTTCAGGTGAGGGCAGGTCTTGGCGGTCTTCGCCCAAACGACCAGAAGGGGGGTCCGCCGTGGCGAAAAGGGTGTGGAGCAACTGCTCGAGCCGGACGTAGTCGGGACCGCCCAGGCGCGGATCGGACCACAAGCGGTCCAGGCGCGCGTGGGACTGCGCGCTCGCCACCTGCAGGACCTCTCGGCAGGGCTGCAGGGGTGCGATGGTCCGGGCAGACGACCTCAGTGGAGCCCACCGCCAGCAGGGCTATATCAGTGATGTTCGTCGTAGTGAGCGTGCGCAGCAGGGTCGTGAGCAGCGCGTCGGGATCACGTTCGCTGAGGTCGCTAGCCGACAGCGGCCGGTCGAGATCTTGCTGGAGCCCCGTCGTTGGGCGCCCGATCAGCCCGGCGCGACGTAGCATCTAGCGGTCGTCCCCTGCCAGCGCCACCCTGCCCTGCTCGTAGAGCATAAGCCGCGACAGGCCCAGCCCCGGCCCGCTCGCGAGCTGCAGCCGTCGGGTCCCCGTCGCGGGGGATGGCGGCCTCTGTCCCGCATTAACGAGCGTGTGGACGCAGGTGGGAGCGAGTGCCACGGTGGTAGCGAACTCCTCAGGAGCAGCGCAGCAGCGAGCTGGTTGAGAGCCGTGAGCGCAGCGGCCGGTCCGGCCTCATACAGCAGATAGGCGCGCAGACCATGCAGGTGCTGAGGGGCAATGGCTGCGGTGTCCAGCCATTGGCCGGCGACGTCGCAAGGACGATCGCCATCCTTCGGCTCGGCATCGGGACTAGGGCGTTGCTGTGAGCGTGTTCCGTTCCAAGACTGTTCCAAGAATTCTGGGGGATTATGTAGGACGTAGGGGTCTTCGAGGCGGGAAAGGATGTTCTGGTGAGCAGGCAGGTTCTGCGGAACGGTCCTGGGCGCCCTGTGGCTGGGTCAGTTTCCCGTCGGGCTGATCGGGGGCCTGCTGAGCAGCGCGTTCGGGTTCGGCCGTCACCGGCGTGGTGGCGGGACGCGGTGGCTGCTTCGTGTTGGGTGAGCGCGCTGGTCGTGACCATGTTGTGGTTGTCGGGTCGGGGTCTGCAGGGCTTGGGTGCGACCTCGGCGGTGCAGTTGACGTCGTTGGGGCGTTTGACGGGGCTGGTCGCTGCGGATCTGCTGCTGATCCAGGTGCTGCTGATGGCTCGGGTGCCGATGATTGAGCGCAGCTACGGTCAGGATGAGTTGGCTCGCCGGCACCGACTGGTCGGGTTTTGGTCGTTCAACTTGCTGATGGTCCACACCGTGTTGATCACCCTGGGGTACGCCTTGACGGCGCGCGTGAACGTGGTTGCTGAGGCGTGGACGTTGACAACCGACTACGCCGGGATGCTGTTGGCGGTTGCGGGGACGGCTGCTCTGGTGGTGGTGACGGTCAGTTCGGTGCGGCGGGCCCGCCGGGCGTTGCGGTACGAGTCGTGGCATCTGCTGCACCTGTACGCCTACCTCGGCGTGGGGCTGTCGATCCCGCACGAGATCTGGACAGGGCAGGACTTCACCAGTTCCAGCTGGGCGCGGGTGTTTTGGTGGGCGTCGTACGCGGTCGCTGCCGGTGCGGTGGTCGTGTTCAGGGTCGCGGTGCCGGTGTGGCGGACGTTGCATCACGGGATCACGGTCACCTCGGTGGTGCGCGAGAACCATGACGTGGTGACGGTGCGGATGGGGGGCCGAGGGCTCCAGCGGCTCCAAGCGCAGGCTGGGCAGTTCTTCATCTGGCGGTTCATGGACGGCCCGGGATGGTCGCGCGGTAATCCGTATTCGCTGTCTGCGGCGCCGCGCCCCGGCCGGATCCAGATCACTGCGAAGGACCTCGGAGATGGCAGCAACCGCCTGGCGGGGTTACAGCTGGGTACCAAGGTTCTAATCGAAGGGCCCTACGGCCATCTGACGGGGGAACACCGGGTCGGCTCGAAGGTCGCGATGTTGGCCTGCGGGATCGGCATCACCCCCCTGCGGGCACTGCTGGAGGACCTGCCGTACGCGCCGGGAGACGCCGTGCTGATCTACCGCGCCCATAGCGAGCCTGACCTGATCTTCCGGGCTGACCTGGACCAGATCGCCCGGCAGCGGGGCGTCACCGTGCATTATCTGACCGGCCCCCGTGTCCCGGGACGCCCGTCGTGGCTACCTCGGGACCACGCCCAGCAGCGCGATCAAGACGCACTCCGGCAACTCATCCCGCACCTGCCGGAGTACGACGTGTTCGTCTGCGGTCCGGACGCCTGGATGGACGCCGCGTGTGCTGCTGCCCTGTCGGCCGGGCTCCCGCCCGCTCAACTGCACCAAGAACGGTTCACATGGTGACCCACACCCGTCCTCTCTGCGGTACGCCGACCTGCGCCCAACGAGCACCCGACGTGCTCACCTGGGCGCAGCCCGCAGGGGTGGTGACCATCCCGTCGACGGACGCTTCGGCCGCCATTGCCAGTGCGGGGGCCAGTGCAAGCCGGCCACGAGCGATCGGCCACGAGCCACCCATGGCAGCACAGACGGCTCCTACGGTCCCGACGGTGTCACCCCGCAGACCCTCGCGAGCAGCACACAACCCCACCAGCCCACACACGGCCAGCGCCTTCGGCACCCAGACTGCTGCCGTCCCGCTCGCGGCGGCTCGCCGGGGACCATCGCATACGTCTAGTGCCGCGCCGGCACCGACGAGGGCTCCCAGCGTGACCGTGAACGGTGCCCCGGTCGATACCCAGTACGGGCCGGTTCAGTTGCAGATCACTGTGCAGAACAGTCGGATCACCCGCGCGGACGCCATCGACTACCCCCACGAAGCCCAGCAGAGCAGGGACATCAACAGCCAGGCCATCCCGCAGTTGAACCACGAGGAACTCCAGGTGCAAACCGTCCACATCGATACGGTCTCCAGAGCTACCTACACCTCCGGTGGCTACCAACATTCGCTGCAGTCCACGCTGGACGCCGCCCACAAGGCCGGCGCCCGATGAGCAGCTCCCACGTCCGGGCAGCCCGGCGCAACGCCTACGTCTTCGGGGCCACCGGCCTCACCCTGGGACTGCTGGCCCTCTACCCGACCAGCACCAACAGCAGCTCCCTGCGCCGCCCCCGTCAGGCAGCCGCACCCGTCGGGATCCTCACTACGACCACCAAACCGCTCGCCACACCAGGCGCGACACCTCCGCGCACGCGGTCAGCTACCAGCTCCCCGCCTGCGGCCTCAGCCGCGATCGTGGTGGTCAACGGATCGTCTGCTGACACCCAGTACGGACCGATCCAGGTCCAACTGAAAATCCGCAGCGGCCGGATCCTGTCCGCCACCGCCATCGACTACCCGCAAAGCGGCCAGACCGACCAAGCCATCAACAGCCAAGCCATCCCGATCCTGCAAAGCGAAACCGTGCAGGCCCAAAGCGGCCACATCGACACGGTCTCCGGCGCCACCTACACCTCCGGCGGCTACCAACAGTCCCTGCAAGCCGCCCTCGACGCCGCCCACCTGCACTGACATGCGCCCCCAACACGGTGAGCCCTACTTCAACACCGACATAACAGTGGCCTGATGGCCGTGCCGCCGGTCCTCATCGAAGCCGTGAACACCGCACGTGGGAGCCACCGCCGCCACGACGCAGCACTGCCCCGCACCGGCGGCCCCGCAGGCAACGCCAGGCTCACCGCCTGGCTCGGACTGACGCTGCTCGTGTTGATCCTGGCCGAACTCCTGACCCTAATCAACGTCACTGGCCTCATCACCTGGCACCTCGCGATCGGGCTACTGCTCATACCCCCATCCCTCGCCAAGACCGCGGCCACCAGCTGGCGGATCCTGCGCTACTACACCCGCCACGCCCACTACACCCAAGCCGGACCTCCACCCCTCCTGCTCCGAATCCTCGGTCCCCTCGTCGTACTCGCGACCCTGGCCGTCCTGGGCAGCGGCGCACTACTCATCGGACTAGGACCGTCCGCAACGTTCCGCCCCTGGTTCACGGTCCTCAACCACGACATCTCCCCCCTGACCCTCCATCAAGTCAGCTTCATCTTCTGGGCCGTCACCACCGGCCTCCACGTCCTGGCCCGCACCATCCCAGCCGTCCACACCGCCATCCTGGAACCACGCAACCAACCACCCCTAGCCGGCCGATGGACACGGGCCCTCACCATGGCGCTCGCCGCCAGCACAGCCGCAGCCCTAATGTTCCTCGTGCTAGACCTGTCAACCGCCTGGACCCAAGGCGACATCCGGGGCAAACAGGACGCCAGCCACTAGCCGTCACTGAGACGCCACCCAGGGAATGCCCTGGCATGGAGGAACATTTCGGCCGGCCTAGCCGCTGGCAAGGCTGCCGGGATCCCCCGTCTCGTCCTCAGGATAATTCGCCAGAAGGTAACTGTTCAGGTCCTGCCGGCTATGGGCTTGCGCCGATGGCGGGTATCTAGGGCTGACCGGTGAACAGGTCGCGCAGGGCGACCATGGCGCTTTGGCCGTGTTTGCGTGCGGTGCCGAGGTAGGACCGGACGTCGAGGAAGGCTTCGGCGCTGGTGTCGCAGCGCCAGCCGCCGCTGATCTTTTGCTGGAGTTTGACCATGCGGAGGTCGCGTTCGGCTTGGTTGTTGTCGAATGGGACACGTCGGCGCGGTTGGTTTCGAGCTGCGCGAGCAGCGAACCGGCGGGGCCTAGGGCTGGTCGGCTTCGTTTGCCGGTCCGGGGTGGTGGCGGGTTGAGCTTCTTGCCCTGGGCGATGAGCACGTCGTAACGCTCACCGAAGGTGGCCAGCCGCCGGGCGGGGAGCTTCGTGTTGCCGCCTGCTTTCGCGATCTCGACGGCGACGTGAAGTTCCACGAGCAGCTCAGCGAGCTGGTTGGGCCAGGCTTGGCCGGTGAGTTCGGCGATCCCAGCGAGTTCGCGGAGGTGGTGGGCGTTGCACAACCCGTGCAGGGCCCGGTCGTACTGACGGTAGACGATCAGGCCGTCGTGGATCGCGATGCCACGAAAG
>JAYTHM010000277.1:0-1545 GCA_043732645.1 Frankiales bacterium | reverse complement strand
TGAGGCCGGCGTCGAAGATGCAGCTCGACGGGTCGGTGACGATGTCGCTGGAGACGATCGGGTCCTCGGTGTACTTCAGGTAACCCTTGAGCGAGCCCTCGGCGGCGGCCTTGACGGCGGCGTTGACCTCCTCGACCGTGACCTCCCGGCTGAGGTTCATCGTGAGGTCCGTCGCGGAGCCGGTGGGGATCGGGACGCGCAGTGCGAAGCCGTCGAGCTTGCCCTTGAGGTTCGGGAGTACCAAGCCGATGGCCTTGGCCGCACCGGTGCTGGTCGGGACGATGTTGATCGCCGCGGCGCGGGCGCGGCGCAGGTCGCTGTGCGGGCCGTCCTGGAGGTTCTGGTCCTGGGTGTAGGCGTGGATGGTGGTCATCAGGCCCTTCACGATGCCGAACTCGTCGTCGATCGCCTTGGCCATCGGAGCCAGGCAGTTGGTGGTGCAGCTCGCGTTGCTGATGACGTGGTGGTTGGCCGGGTCGTACGCGTCGTCGTTGACGCCCATCACGATCGTGAGGTCCTCGTTGGAGGCGGGTGCACTGATGATGACCTTCTTGGCGCCACCGGAAAGGTGCGCCTTGGCCTTCTCACCGTTGGTGAAGAAACCGGTCGACTCGATGACGACGTCGGCGCCGATCTCGCCCCAGGCGAGCTGCGCTGGGTCGCGCTCCGCGAAGGCCCGGAAGGTCTTGTTGCCCACACTGATGCTGTCGCCGGTATTGCTGACGTCGGCCAGCCGACCCAGGATCGAGTCGTACTTCAGCAGGTGGGCCAAGGTGGCGTTGTCGGTGAGGTCGTTGACGCCGACGATCTCCATGTCGGCCCCGCTGACCTGGACGGCGCGGAAGAAGTTGCGGCCGATGCGGCCGAAGCCGTTGATGCCTACGCGGACGGTCACGAGGTTGCTCCCCTGCTGATGACGGCGATGTCGTGCGGGTGCCCACGCATTGGGCGCGGCGGTCCCCGCGAGGCTACCGACCCGGGTCGGTGGTGCGGCAGCCCCCTTCCGAGGCTGCCCCGGCTCGCGCGGCCTACCCGGGTCAGCCGTCCCGGGTCAGCCGTACCGGGTCAGCCGACCCGGGCAGGCCCTTGGGCGCGGGCCGACTCGCGCAGGGCGGCCAGGACCCGGCCGGTGGCTTGCAGGTCGCCCAGGTCGCCGGGCCACGGCCAGTTCGCAGTGTCGACCTCGCCACGCGGCACCGCATGCAGCAGCGCCACGGCAGCACCGAGCAGGCCACCGTGGCTGCGGGGGCTGCGGGGGCTACCGAGCGAAAAAGTACGGCGCACTGGGGCGTCGCGGTCGTCGTCGGGCAGGGCCCGACGGTCGGGGGGCGCAAGCAGCGGCAGCTCGGTACCACCCTCCCAGCGGGCGCCGAGCGGGCCGGCCTCGAGCCGGGCCGTCTCGAAGGAGAGCCGGACCAGCTGCGGCGCCCCGTCGTGGCTCACCAGGGTGGTGGCACCTGAGGCGTGCAGCAACGACCACGCGACGCGCAAGCCCGGTCCGAGCCGCTCTGCAGGCAGCGGGGCCGGTGCCGCTGCGACCGAGAC
>JAYTHM010000276.1:0-1546 GCA_043732645.1 Frankiales bacterium | reverse complement strand
ATTCGGCTGTGTCCATGGCTGTGTGATCGGCCCGTGTGTGGAGGCGTGGGCCGGGGGGGCTGCAAGCGGAGCGAGCACCCCCGGGCGGCGCCTTCTCTCGCGCCCGACACCCGGCCCGAGGCGGGCCAGAAATCGGTGCAGCTGCGAGTCCCCTCCGCGCTCTCACACCCCGCGTCCTGCACGTCGCCGGGAAGCGGTCAACGTCGTGGTCGCCTGGCTTACGTTCGGTCCGCTGGATCGCTCCGCGAGCACGTCGTGGAGGGCTGACCAGAGCCGTGCCTTTGACCCTCAAGGAGAGCGCGGAGGGCCCGAAAAATTTCACCGCCTGCGGCGGCTGTTGCCGGGTCGATGTGCGTTCGTTAGAGACCTCGGGCGGCGCGCCTAGATGGTCTTGTCGGGTGCTCTGGTCATGCTCCCGGCGTGGGTGAAACGAGCAACGCTGGGACGGCCGCGGAGCGGTCGTCCCCTGGTCTTGCCCCTTACCACCAAACGTCCACTGATTTTGAGCCCGTAGAGCACCCCCAGAGCAACGCTCGCGAGTGCCCTGACCGGCGCGGGATGGTCTGGCTGAACCTCCTCACGGGCGAGGCACGCGCGGCACGGTGCGGTCGCAATGGGTGCTCCGTTTGCATCGTCGCGAACGCTCGCCGTCGGGCCCTCGCCCTGGCCCTCGCGAAGCCTCAACGAGAGATCCGCGTTTCCCTCGTCGCGGACGCCCAGGACCCGGACCCGTGGGTCACAGCTCGTCGCCGTATGAACCGGATTCGGGAGTACATGGCTCGGTGGGAGACCCCCATCGGGGAGTGGGCCTACTTCGTGGAGAAGAACCCAGCCGAGACCGGTTTTCACGCTCACGTCATGCAGCGCGGCCAGGCCAAGGTCGACAAGGATTTGCTCGAGGAAGCCTCCCAGCAGGCGGGGGCCGGCCTCACTCGGATTCGCAAGGTCAAGTCAGCCGGCGACCTGGCGGCCTACGGGCTCAAGGGCATCGCGCTGGCGGCGTACGGGCTCAAGGGCACCGACGACAACGACGGCGGCACAGAGTTTCTCCGCTTGAACGGTGGGCGTCTGGGACACTTCTCCCGCAACTACTTCGTGTCGGCCGCTGGTGGGACGCTCGGCGTCAGGCAGGCAGAGCGAGCAGCACTAGAGGCCGTGTACGGCCACCGAGAGGGTGCAGGGGCATGGACGCTGGTGAGCGAGCGAGCAGCAACGTCGTACCGCTCGGTGGTGCCAGGCAGCAGCACGGCGGCTATCCGTGCGCGGGCGACACGAGCCGGTGGGAGCAAGACGGCTGGTTCAACTGCGGCCGAGAAGGCTCAATCAGCCTCGTAGCCCTGGTGCCCGAGCGGCTGGTTATGGCTCCAGGATCGACGGACACCGACCACCCCGCCCTGGTGCACGTCACGGTGTGCCGCCAGCACCTCAAGGCCGTTAGGAAGTGGCTGAGCGCCAAGACGGGCCCAGACGATGAAGTGATGACCTGCGGAACCGAGGCGCTGATGCGCTCGTGGGGCCAGATCAAGGACGACTCCCAGGTCCCGAC
>JAYTHM010000275.1:0-5437 GCA_043732645.1 Frankiales bacterium | reverse complement strand
CGTTCGCGCACACCCCCAGGGCCAAGCCGAGGACGATGCGGGTGTCCAGCGGGTCCAGGACGCCGTCGTCCCACAGACGGGCCGTCGAGTAGTACGGGTGACCCTGGTCTTCGTACTGCTGGCGGATCGGCTCCTTGAAGGCGTCCTCGTCCTCCGGCGACCACGCACCGCCCTTGAGCTCGATCCCGTCGCGGCGGATCGTTGACAGCACCGAGGCCGCCTGCTCGCCGCCCATGACCGAGATCCGGGCGTTGGGCCACATCCAGAGGAACCGCGGGGAGTAGGCCCTGCCGCACATCGAGTAGTTGCCGGCCCCGAAGGACCCACCGATGACGATAGTGAGCTTCGGCACCCGGGCGCAGGCGACAGCCATGACCATCTTCGCACCGTGCTTGGCGATCCCCCCCGACTCGTACTCCCGGCCGACCATGAAGCCGGTGATGTTCTGCAGGAACAGCAACGGGATCTTGCGCTGGTCGCACAGCTCGATGAAGTGGGCACCCTTCATGGCGCTCTCGCTGAACAGCACGCCGTTGTTGGCGATGATCCCGACCGGGTGCCCGTGCAGCCGTGCGAACCCGGTGACGAGCGTCGCGCCGTACTCCTTCTTGAACTCCTGGAAGCGCGAGCCGTCAACGAGCCTGCCGATGACCTCCCGGACGTCGTACGGCGTGCGCGCGTCCGCGGGGACCACGCCGTAGAGCTCGGCGGGGTCTAGGACAGGCTCGACGCAAGGCTCGACATCCCAGGGCTTCTGGGTGCGTGGGCCAAACGTGGAGACGATGCCGCGGACAATCCTCAGGGCGTGCGCATCGTCGTCGGCGAGGTGGTCCGTCACGCCGGACACCTTGCTGTGGAGCAGCCCGCCGCCAAGGTCCTCGGCCGTGACGACCTCGCCGGTTGCGGCCTTCACCAGGGGCGGGCCACCGAGGAAGATCGTGCCTTGGTCACGGACGATCACGGCCTCGTCCGACATGGCCGGGACGTAGGCGCCACCAGCGGTGCAGGAGCCGAGGACCGCGGCGACCTGCGGGATGCCGCGGGCGCTCATGGTGGCCTGGTTGTAGAAGATCCGGCCGAAGTGCTCACGGTCGGGGAAGACGTCGTCCTGCTTGGGCAGGAACGCTCCACCGCTGTCGACGAGGTACAGGCAGGGCAGGTTGTTGTGCAGGGCCACCTCCTGCGCCCGAAGGTGCTTCTTGACCGTCATCGGGTAGTAGGTCCCGCCCTTGACGGTGGCGTCGTTGGCTACCACCACGCACTCGCGCCCGTTGATCTTCCCCACGCCGGTGATGACACCGGCCCCCGGAGCGTCACCGTCATACATCCCCTGTGCAGCAAGGGGACTGAGCTCGAGGAAGGCGGAGCCGCGGTCGAGCAGAGCGTCGACGCGTTCGCGCGGGAGCAGCTTGCCACGGGCGACATGCTTGTCGCGCGAGCTCTGCGGACCGCCCTGGGCGGTTTGCGTCAGCAGGGTGCGCAGGTCCGCCGCGAGCCCCCGGTGGTGGGCGTCGTTGCGGGAAAACGCCGCACTAGCCGGAGTGGCGGCACTGCGCAGGACGGGGGCGTCCATGAAGCGGGTCTCCTTTTGCGAGTGTTCCCTGGCCTGCAGTATGTTAGCGATCCCTAACCTGAGAGGGCAAGTCCGTGGGATCTCCCAGGCAGGAACAACTGCTCCGCGAGGCTGCCCGCATGTTCGCCGAGTTCGGCTACCACGGGGTGTCGATCGAGGACCTGGGCGCGTCGGTGGGGATCAGTGGCCCCGGTGTCTACCGACACTTCCCGTCCAAAGACGCGCTGCTGTCGGAGCTGCTGGTCGGAATCTCCGAGGACCTGTTGCAGAACGGCCGGGCGGAGGTCGCCGCGGCCCGCACCCCCGACGAGGCCCTCGAGCGACTCGTGGACCGGCACCTGGTCTTCTCCCTCAACGACCCTGACCTGATCCGCGTGCAGGACCGCGACCTCGCCTCCCTATCTCCGGCCGACCAGCGACAGGTCAAGCGCCTGCAGCGCGCCTACGTCGAGCTGTGGGTGGACCAGCTGGTCCCGCCGTTGGAGCGGGCGGAGGCCAGGGCAAGGGCGCACGCGGTGTTCGGCCTGCTCAACAGCACTCCGCACCTGTCGGGTTACCGCTCAGTGATGCTGCGCCAGATGGCCCTGGCCGCGCTGCGCTGCTGACGGGCAGCACGGGAAGGGAAGCGGCGTACTCTCGGTTGTAAACTTGCATACGCAACAACACCTTCCTGAGGAGCCCACCGCATGCCTGCCGTCACCGCCGACACCCTGACCCTGTCCCGGATCCCCCGCGCCGGCCTGGGCGACATCGAGCGTCCGGTCACGCAGGTGACCACCGCGCCGAGCGGCTACGAGGGCGAGGGCTTCCCCGTCCGGCGTACGTTCGCGGGCATCAGCACGAGCGACCTCGATCCGTTCATCATGATGGACCAGATGGGCGACGTGGACTACGCACCCGGTGAGCCCAAAGGAACCAACTGGCACCCGCATCGGGGCTTCGAGACCGTCACCTACATCATGGACGGCGCTTTCGAGCACCAGGACTCGCACGGCGGCGGCGGCTTCATCAAGGACGGCGCGACCCAGTGGATGACGGCCGGTGGCGGCATCCTGCACATCGAGACTCCGCCCGCCGAGCTCGTGGTCAGCGGTGGCACCTTCCACGGCGTGCAGCTGTGGGTCAACCTGCCTGGCAAGGACAAGATGATCGACCCGGCCTACCAGAATCTCGAGGGCGGCGACGTCGCCCTGCTGTCCAGCGACGACGGCGGCGCGCTGGTGCGGGTCATCGCCGGTGACCTAGCCGGCCACCACGGGCCGGGCTCGACCCACACGCCTATCACGTTCGTGCACGCCACGATCGCCCCGGGGGCCTCCCTGAGCGTGCCGTGGAACCCGTCGTACAACGCGTTGCTCTACGTGCTCGCAGGTAGCGGCAAGGCCGGGACGGAGGGCCGGCCGGTCCACGCCGGACAGACGGTGGTCTTCGGCAAGGGCGACCACCTGACGGTCGCGGCCGACGACAAGCAGAGCTCCCGGTACGGCTCTCTGGAGGTCCTCGTCCTGGGCGGTGAGCCTATCCGCGAGCCGGTCGCGCAGTACGGCCCGTTCGTCATGAACACCCGCGAGCAGCTGCAGAAGGCGGTGGAGGACTTCCAGTCCGGTCGGTTCGGGCAGATCCCCGCGAATGCCCTGATGCCGCACGTCGTCAGCTGACGGGGGACATCTCGCGGCGCCCCCGTCCCTGCTGAGGCAGACTCGTGCCGGTGAGGCTGCTGCTCCCCGAGTCCCGTGACATCACCCCCCACGACCTGCCCGACGTGTATGACGTGGGCCCGTCGCTGCGCGCCGGGTTCGTCCTGTCCGCAGACGGCGCCATCGCGATCGACGGCACCTCCTCGGCTCTGAGCAGTGCCGCCGACAAGGCGGTCTTCCGCGCGTTGCGGACCGTGACGGACGCGGTGGTCGTCGGGGCAGGTACCGCACGGAAAGAGGACTACGGGCCGGTGCGGCACAGCCCAGCCGCGGCAGCTTGGCGGGCCGCCCACGACCGCACCGCCCAGACCACTCTGGTCGTCGTCAGCCGGTCTGGCCGAGTGTCCGCGCAAGCCCGCTTCCTCGACGGACCGGTCCTGCTCGCCGTCCCAGAAGGCGTGCCCGTTGACGCCGACGTCTCGGGGAGGGTCGAGATGGTCCGGACCGTCGACCCCGTGGAGCTGGTGGCGGCGCTCGCCAACCGCGGCCTGCACCGGCTGCTGTGCGAGGGCGGTCCCTCTCTGTTGACGTCGCTGCTGGCCGCAGGGGTCGTCGACGAGCTCTGCCTCACGACGGCGCCGTTGGCCGTGGGCGACGCGCCACGGCTGCTCGGCGCGCTGCCTGGAGCGCGCGACCTGCGGCTGCTGTCGCTCGCCTACGACGACCCCGGGGTGCTGCTGTCCCGCTGGGCCGTCGTACGGTCGACGGGTGACTGAACCCGACCTCAAGGACCTGCCCGTCAGCGGCTTCGACTCCCTGCTGGGTCTGCGCTTCGACGAGGTGACCCGCGATGGCGTCGTGGCCCGCTTCGACGTGACGCCCGCCTTGCACCAGCCGTACGGGATCTTGCACGGAGGGGTGCTGTGCAGCGTCGTCGAGAGCGTTGGGTCGGTCTCCGGGGCAGCCTGGTACGGCGGGGCCGTGGTCGGCACGTCCAACCACACGAACTTCCTCAAGGCCGTCCGATCCGGCACCCTCACGGTCACGTCGGTCCCCATCCATCGCGGCAAGACCCAGCAGCTGTGGGACATCAACGTCACCGACGAAGCCGGGGCGTTGGTCGCGAAGGGTCAGCTTCGCCTGGCCAACCTCGATCGTGCCAGCGGGGCCGACCGCATCGGTCGTTAGTCCTCGCCGGGACCCGTGAGCTCGGTCTAAGAGGTCCGGCCATGGCCAGCCTGGGATTGCTGGGATGCCTACACCGTCTGGCTTCCGGTGGGGTGGGTTACCAGCCACGGAGGAGGGGGCGGGGTTGGCGGATGACGGTGTGGCCGCTCGGGTGGGTGCTGGTCCTCATCGAGCTCCACCGGTTCGACCTGCCGCGTCCTCAACCGCTCATGGGCGATCGGACCAGGCTCCGCATCAGGTGCAGGACTGACCTCGAGTGCGGGTGGTTGGTGGACGGGTGGTTGGTGGACGGGTGGTTGGTGGACGGGTGGTTGGTGGACTGCCGTGTCGATGCTGATGAGCTCCCCGTCAGGGTTGACGACGGCCCGGCGCAGGGTGACGTTCCCCCGGTCGTTCTTGGCCTTCTCATGCCGGGCCGCTGCTGCCTCCGGATCGAGCACCAGGGCCGCGGCCAGGACGCCCTTACCGACCTGTGTCCTGCTGCTCCGGGGTGAGCTCACATGCCAACAAGGCCCGCAGCGCAGCATCAGCGTGCCTGATCGATCACTGCCCACTCCCGACCAGCTCGATCACCCTCGGATGCGTACAGGTTTCGTGGGCGTCCAGGAACAGGTTGCTCATGCTCTGCGGTGACTGCCCCCACAACAGTGACGACTCATCCGGGACGTACTGACGATCTGACAAGGGGTGGAGCTGCTCGAACTCCACGACCTGCTGACCGAACACCAACATTGCCTGCTGAAGGCACGTGTGCTGCGCCACCAGCTGCTCAAGCTGCTGAGCCTGCAGCTCACACCGCGGCAGCGGCGGCGCACCTCGAACATGCAGCAATAGTTCAGGAATGCCATCCCTCAGTGACTGCTCTCAGCCTTGTAAGCGGTAGTTCTGCTATCAGGGCAGGGTTAGCTGGGGGTTAGCTGGAAGGCTCGCGCTCAACCCTCGAGCAGCGCCACGGCGTCAGCGACGGGGGCCCGCGCCACGATCAGGTCCTTGAGCTTGAAGACGAACGCTCCGGCGGAAAAGCCGACGACGGCGGTCA
>JAYTHM010000274.1:0-1554 GCA_043732645.1 Frankiales bacterium | reverse complement strand
CTCGCTTGTCCATTTTGAGGGCTGCGGGGTCCTGTCGTCCTCGTTCAAGGACACCGGCAAGGACCGTCAGATCAATATTGTTGGATTTCATGGGTTCTGCTCCTGACTCGATCTATTGATGGGGTGAATGTTGGACAGGTGGCCTCTAAGGGCGCGTAAAGAAATAACCTGTACTTATCTGGTTTGGGGTGCCATCGTTGTGCTATGCCGGTTGCCATGGAGGTCGAAGAGTTGTTGGCGGCGAAGTTCGCCGCGTTGTTCCCGCATCTGGATGAGCGTCAGCGACGTTTGACGATGGGGGCTGAGGCTCGGGTGCTGGGCCATGGCGGGGTCGCGGTGGTGGCCCGGGCTGCAGGGGTCAGCAGGGTCACTGTCTCCGGCGGGGTCGCTGAGCTGGAAGCCGGCGACGAGCCGCTGGGTAGGACACGGCGGCTCGGTGGTGGCCGCAAGGGCGTGACCAAGACCGATCCGGGGGTGTTGGCGGCGCTGCTGGCGCTGGTAGAACCCGGGTCCCGTGGCGACCCCATGTCGCCGTTGCGGTGGACGACCAAGAGCCTGCGCCGGCTGGCCGGCGAGCTGACCGCCGGCGGGCACCAGGTGTCGGCCCCGACCGTGGCGGCGCTGCTGCGGGAGGAGAACTTCAGCTTGCAAGGCAACGCCAAGACGATCGAGGGCGGGGGCCACCTCGATCGTGACGCCCAGTTCGCCCACATCAACGCCACCGCCGGGGAGCACATTGCCGCCGGGCAGCCGGTGATCAGCGTCGACGGCAAGAAGAAAGAGCTCGTCGGCAACTTCAAGAACGGCGGCAGGGAGTACCAGCCCGCTGGTGAGCCGGTGCAGGTCAACGTTTATGACTTCAAGGGAGAACTTGGGAAAGTCACCCCGTACGGTGTGTACGACATGGCCGCCAACACCGGCTGGGTGTCGGTCGGATCTGACCACGACACCGGTGCGTTCGCGGTCGAGTCGATCCGCCGCTGGTGGGACAACGTCGGGCGCCCGGCCTACCCCAACGCCGACCGGCTGCTGATCACCGCCGACGGCGGAGGCTCCAACGGGTACCGGCTGCGGCTGTGGAAACGTGAACTGGCCCAGTTGGCAACCCAAACCGGGCTGACGATAACCGTCGCCCACTTCCCGCCGGGCACCTCCAAGTGGAACAAGATCGAACACCGACTGTTCGCCCAGATCTCGATGAACTGGCGTGGCCAGCCGCTGACCAGCCACGAAGTCATCGTCAACCTGATCGCGGGCACAACCACCCGCACCGGACTGACCGTCCGCGCCGAACTCGACGACACCCTCTACCCCAAAGGCATCAAGATCACCGACCCAGAAATGCGAGACCTGGAAACCCAACACCTCACCAGGCACGACTTCCACGGCGAATGGAACTACGCGGTGAGGCCAGCGCTTCAACCCTGAACTACGCGTGTTGTTGATTTACAAGCCCTTAGTAAGAGTCCAATCCCACTTGCGCCGTGGTTTGTCGTTTTCGGGGTGCTGGCCGCGTGGGGCCGGTGATGACGATGGGGCCCGGTGGCGCCTCGC
>JAYTHM010000273.1:0-1558 GCA_043732645.1 Frankiales bacterium | reverse complement strand
TCGCCCGCTCGGCACCGAGGTGGGCGTCCAGCATCCCGGCGTACGCGTAGCTGTAGCCGATTCCCGGGAGGCCACCGACAAGGGCCGCCGGCGTACGCCAGGCATGTATGGCGCGCAACGCCAGGCCCGTGGCTAGAGCCTCCTGCGCAGCGACCCTGAGGGCGGTGGTCGAGGCGGGGGAGCCGTCCACACCGACGACGACTTCGAGCCCGGATTTCACGGTGGTCACCGGAGCACCTCCGCCACCGGGCGACGGGACGTTTGCAGGGACCCGGTCCCCTCGGGGTAGCCCAGGCGCAGCAGCATCTGTGGTGCTCCTTGCAGTCCGAGCGCACCACGCAGCTGAGCCCGAAGGCCTGGAAGCTCGAGCACCTGCGTCGAGGGGGAGGCTGCGAGGCGTTCCTGCTCGAGCGTCAACAGCAGGTCCGACAGGGTCCAGCCGGCGGACAGCCAGCTGCTCGGGTCATCCGTCGCCGTACTGAGCACGACGTGGACAGGTCGTTCAACCGGCGGGGGTTCGCCCGACGAGTTGGCCGATCGAACGCCGAAGTGCCTCAGTGGCACGTCCGACCCGCGCAGGTCCGGCGGGCTCATCGGCACGCCCTTGCGGGGCAAGTGAGCAGGGGAGGTCCAGCGCTGCTGCTCTCCGGCCAGGGCGGGGTCGTTCTCGAGCAACCGCTCGGCGTGATCGGTGAGCACCGCCAGGCGCAGCACGTCCTCCTCGCCGAGGACGTCCAGCGAGCAGTCCTCCGCCTCCGCGATCGTGCGCAGCCGGTCCATCACCCGCTGCGGAACTGGCACGTCCCGGAAGCGGGAACGATCGGTGTGGCGCGTCCAGAGCGCCTCGTACAACGCCACCTCCGGCAGCGTGGGCCGGGCCGAGCCCACCACTGTGACCACAGCGAGCAGGTCTACGTCATCGGGGTCGGGTAGCAGGACACACGACACCTCGAGGCACACGGCGCGCAGGGCCAGCACCAGATGCCGCACCGCCCCGCCGCAGCTCAGGTGCAACTCACGTCCCAGCGGATCTTCCTCCGGCAGCCAGCGCGCCCGATTCGCCCGCACGTGGACGGCGTTGTTGTGCCGACTGAACAGCCAGGGCTGGGTGTTGTGCACCGACGGCGCGCGCACCGCCGCAGCGACAGCCGACTCGTAGGTCTGCTGCCCGAGCAGGCTGAGCGCGGTGGTCAGGGGGAGCCTCATGACGTCATCCTCTCGTGTGCCTACCAGTTTGGCCCCGTGCGGCGACGACCGACAGGACCAAAGGTCCCGAACCAGCAAGGTCTTAGGTATAACCGTCGTACTGTTCTCGAGTGACCCAACTGGAAACGGCCGATGCCGCCCGCAGCCGCAGCGACGGGTTGCTCGCAGCAATGGGGGCGGTCGCGAGCGAGCTCGACCTGCAGACGGTCCTGCGCCGGATCGCTGAGGTGGCCTCGGTGCTGGTGGATGCGCGGTACGCCGCTGTCGGTGTGGTCGCCGAGGACGGCTCGCTCGCCCAGTTCGTCCCCGTCGGGGTCGACACGGAGCTGGCAGAGCGGATCGGCCCGCCGCC
>JAYTHM010000272.1:0-1559 GCA_043732645.1 Frankiales bacterium | reverse complement strand
CCCCGGACGTCGCGACCTGCAGCGGGATGCCGAATGCCTGACTGAGCAGCCGCGCGGTAAGTACAACCTCGATCGGCCCAGCGGCAACCACTCGGCCGCGGGAGAGCAGCAGCGCATGGGTGGTGCCGATCGGGATCTCCTCGACGTGGTGCGTCACGAGAACTGCGGGTGGGGCCCCCGGGGCAATCCACAACCGGGAGAGCAACCGGAGCAGGGCTTCGCGGGCGCCGAGGTCGAGGCCGGCGGCCGGTTCGTCGAGCAGGAGCAGCTCGGGGTCGGTCATCAGGGCCCTGGCGAGCAGCACCCGCTTGCGCTCACCCTCTGACAGCGACCCGAAGCGCCGATCGACGAAGGCGCGCAGTCCCACCCGTGCCAAGAGCTCGACGGCCCGGTCCACGTCGGTGTCGTCGTACTCCTCCTTCCAGCGGCCAAGGACGCCGTGAGCAGCCGTGACGACGACGTCGACGGCCCTCTCCTGCGGAGGGACGCGGTCGTTCAACGAGGACGAGGACAGACCCACGCGGGTCCGCAGCTCCCCGAGGTTGACTTCGCCGAAGCGCTCGCCGAGAAGGGTGACCGAGCCGGCGGAGGGGAACAGTGACGCGCTCGCGACGGCCAGCAGCGTGGTCTTGCCGGCGCCGTTCGGGCCGAGCAGCGCCCAGCGCTCACCCTCCTCGACGGTCCAGTTGACGCCATAGAGCAGTGTGGCCCCGTCGCGAACCACGGATACACCAGACAGCGCGAGGACACTCACCGAACCGACGCTACCCAGGCGTGGTGCAAGATCGTGGGATGGCCTATCGCTGCTTCGACATCGACATCACCGACGGGGTCGCCCACGTGCGACTGTCCCGCCCGGAGGAGCTCAACACGATGGTGCCCGAGTTCTGGTCGGAGCTGCCCGAGATCGTGACCGGGATCAGCGACGCCGGCAGCGCCCGGGTGGTCGTGATCTCCAGCACCGGTAAGCACTTCAGTGCCGGCATGGACCTGTCGGTGTTCGGGGGCAACCACGACGCCGACGCCGAGGCCGGCCGGCGGCAGGCGAAGATGCGTTCCACAGCCCGCCGGCTGCAGTGGTCGTTCACGGCGCTGGAGAAGGCCCGCGTGCCGGTGCTCGCGGCCGTGCAGGGCGGTTGCATCGGCGGCGCGGTCGACCTCGTGACGGCCGCGGACTGCCGCTACGCCAGCCAGGACGCGTTCTTCACCGTGATGGAGATCAACATCGGGATGACCGCCGACGTCGGCACCCTGCAGCGGCTCGGCAAGGTCATCCCCGAGGGGGTGGCCCGCGAGCTGGCCTACACCGGACGGCGGATGAGCGCGGCCCGCGCGTTCCAGGTCGGCCTGGTGCAGGAGGTGTACGCCGACCACGACTCCCTCGTCGCGGGCGTCCTCGACACGGCCCGGGAGATCGCCTCGAAGTCGCCGCTCGCGATCTGGGGGACGAAGGTCGCGATGAACTACGCACGAGACCACGCGGTCGACGACGGGCTGGACCAGATCGCGACGTGGCAGGCCGGGATGTTCCAGCCGGGCGACATGGTCGAGTCGTTCAC
>JAYTHM010000271.1:0-1559 GCA_043732645.1 Frankiales bacterium | reverse complement strand
GCAAGCACAGTCTGGGTCGACTTCAGCAACTTCCACGGCTACCTCGCCAGCACCCTGGCCGACAAGCTGGTCGGCACAACCGCTGCTGTCAAATGGCGCGCGGTTCAGCACCACCGCGCCCTTCCTTTGCCGCCACTGATCGTGTCGCTGACCTCCGCCGGGCGCAGGTCGGATGCGTGTAGGCATCCCAAGATGGTCGGGGCGCGAGTAGGAGCAGCCCGAGATAGAGCCGCGGTCGCGCAATCCAACAAAGGGAGCCGAGCCCCGAGCGCTCGTGACCGCTGGATCCGACACGCGAACTGCCCGGTTCAGGTGCCGTGAGCCTCAGGTCACGCAGGAGCGGGGTTGTGCCGCGTTCCGTGCGGGGCGGTGAGCGCATCGGCTTGTGCGGGGCCCCAGCTGCCCGGTAGGTAGGTGTGGACGGGGTGATGACCTCCCAGGATCGGGTCCAGGACACCGCGTCGACGGCGACCCTCGAGCGGGCCTTGTAGCTGGGGGTGACGTTCTGGGACACCGCCGACGCGTACGGCCCGTTCACCAACGAGCGGCTGCTCCGCGCTTTTGACCCGGCACCGCGACAAGGTCATCATCGCCACGAAGTTCGGCAATGAGATCGGCCCCGACGGGGCCCGAACCGGCAAGGTCAACGGCAGGCCGGACTACCTCCGCAGCTCCGGGGAGACTCCCTGCACCGGCTCGCCGTCGACACCATCGACCCCCACCACTAGCACCGCATGGACCCGACACCCCTGTCCAGGAGACCTTCGCGGCGAGCTCGTCCAGCAGGGCAAGCTGTGCTTCCTCGGCATCAGCGAAGCCAGCCCGGACAGCATCCGCCGGGCACGGCCCGGCATGACCCGGCGTGGGTTCGCGTGGGGCGGCCGTTGCCTGGTGACCGACGCCATGCACTTCGAGTTCACGGGATCCGTGTAGCTCCCCGAAGGTCGATCTGCCGCGAGAGCGAGGCGCCGCATCTGCCGGGGTCGAGTCGGCCGCTTTGCTCAGCTGACCAGCCGTACGGCGCCGGCAGACACACTCTGGAACCAGCCCGCGAGGGTGATGGCGCTGATCTTGACGACATCGTCGCTGTGGGGAGCGTGGATTGAGCTGCCATTCCCAACGTAGATGCCTACGTGCCCCAGGTCTTGTCCGAAGGAGATGAGCTCACCGGGCTGCAGGTCGCTTTGAGAGACATGTCGGCCCTGGTCCCCAGATGTCCTGACATGGTGAGGTCATTCATGTGCGGGACGCGCCGCGCCTTCAGGCGGGAGCTCGTGGCGGTCAGCCAACTCTTGGAAAGGGCTCAACACCAAGACCGGCTACTGCACGCGGCGCGTCTCGGTTTGGGCGCACAGCAATGATCTCTGCCCTCGCACCGGAAGCTAACCAGCGACACACCGCGATGCTCTGTCAATAGGGGGAAGTAGCCCGATTTCCCATCGCCCGTGTCAGGACATCCGGAGCCCTTCAGGTCACCATCTGGGGGGTCCGTCCGGAGTTCTGGAGCTTGCGCAGGTTGTGGCAGAAGGTGTGCAGAGCCCATTCACCGTCGGTCTTGT
>JAYTHM010000270.1:0-5481 GCA_043732645.1 Frankiales bacterium | reverse complement strand
CGCCGGATCTGGGTCTGGGTCCGGTTCTTGATTTGTGGTGTCTGAGTCTGGGTCCAGCGCCTGCAGGAAGCGTGCACCAACCCAGCACCCGCCCTGACGCCATGGCCGGGCGCGCAGCCCCCGGGCCAGCCGCTGCGGGACCATGGGACTGCCGCAGACGACGTCCGGCGGGTGGTGCGCGCGGACGACAGCGAATGGTCACGGTCAGCCGACAGACGTCGGGTCCGGCTCCTCCGACACGAGCTGGAACTCACCGCGGCCGGGAGAGAGGTTGCCCCACTCCCCGTTCAGGGCCAGGTAGCCGCCTGATTCGACGAACGGGCCGCGCTCGACGTCGAAGCGCAGGCAGTGCTTCCAGAAGTCGAACTGGTGGGCCAGCTGGTGGTCGACGATCGAGGCGGTCAGGTCGAACGTGCCCGGCTGGAGCTGCAGGTGCGGCAGCACCAGGTCGACCGTGCCGCGGCCGTGCAGCTGGTCCGGGACATAGTGCCCGTGCCGGGAGTTCTGAGCCCACAGGTAGGCCCCGTCAAGGGCCTCAATGGCGTAGCCGAAGACAGGCCTGGGAATCGGCTCGTCGAACCGGTAGTGCATCCGGACGGTCACCTGGTCCCCGGTGCGGAAGCGGTTGCGGGCGATCCCGTCCGCGCCGACGAGCTCCATCTTCTCGATGGCCGCCTCGCCGGAGCCCCAGCGGGTGCCGCCGTCGGTGGTCTCGACCCGGTCCTCGTGCGCCTCGTCCTCGTAGTCGCCGAGGATCTGGACGGGACGGCCGGTCTCGAGCAGGACGCCTCGGTCGAGCCAGGCGACCTCGTCGCACATGTTGCGCATCGCGCCGGCGTCGTGGCTGACGATCACCACGGTCTTGCCGTCCCTCCGGAACTGCGCGAACTTCTCCAGGCAGCGTCGCTGGAAGGCCGCGTCACCGACGGCGAGGACCTCATCGACGAGCAAGACGTCGGGGTCGACGTTGATGGCCACCGAGAAGCCGAGCCGCACGTACATGCCGCTGGAGTAGTTCTTCACGGGCGTGTCGATGAACCGCTCGAGCCCGGCGAAGCCGACGATCTCGTCGAACTTGGCCTCCAGCGAGCGCTTCGACAGGCCGAGGATCGAGCCGTTGAGGAAGACGTTCTCACGGCCGGACAGCTCCGGGTGGAAGCCGGAGCCGAGCTCGAGCAGCGCCGCCATCTTGCCGACCGCCTGCACCGAGCCCTCGTCGGGCCGCAGGATCTTCGCGATGCACTTGAGCAGCGTCGACTTGCCCGAGCCGTTGGTGCCGACCAGGCCGTAGGTCATCCCGGTCGGGATTTCCAGCGACACGTTGCGCAGGGCCCAGAAGTCCTCGTACGACGCGCGGCCCTTGCGCATCACGGCGCTCTTCAGAGACTGGTTGCGCTCGTGGTAGATCCGGAACCGCTTTCCCACGCCGTCGATCGTGATTGCCGCGTTGCCACTCACAGCTCTTCCGCCAGCCGACCCTGGTAGCGCCGGAAGACGAAGAAGCCGACCACGAGGGTCCCTAGCGACCAGGCCGCGCAGTAGGCGATCCGCCCCAGGCTCGGGTAGTGCTCGTCGTACAGCAGGTCACGGAAGGACTCGACGAAGGTGTACGCCGGGTTCAGCTGGTAGAGCGTCCAGATGCTCACGCCGGCGATCTCGTTGCTGCGCCGGGCGAACACCAGGGAGGGCGGGTAGATGATCGGCGTCAGGTAGAACCACATCTGCAGGCCGATGCTGACGAGGTACTGCAGGTCGCGGAAGTAGACGTTGGCGACCGAGAGCGCCAGGGCGAGCCCCGTCACGAACAGCATCAGCAGGAACATCATGAGGAACACGCCCGGCAGCCAGAGCAGCACGACGTTCCCCGCGAAAGCGAGGGCGACCCCGAGCACCAGCAGCTCGATGCCCAAAGTGGCGACCAGGGCGAGAACGGTGGACAGGACCAGGGTCTCGCGCGGGAACCACACCTTCTTGATGAGGTTCCCGTTCGAGGTCAGGGACGCCATCCCCGCAGCGATCGCGTTGCTCATGAGGTTCCACACCAGCAGCCCGCAGACCAGCCACAGCGCGAAGACTTTGATGCCGGTGCGTTGCCCGACAGGAACTTGCACCTTGAGGAAGAAGCTGAACACGACGGTATAGATCGCCATCGTCGCGAGCGGGTTGACCAGCGACCACCCCCAGCCGAGGATGGAACCCTTGTACTTGCCCTTGAGCTCGCGGGCGGTGAGGTTGACGAGCAGCTCGCGTGACTCGGCGACCTCGTTGAGGACCGTCATGGCTCTCCTGCGATCGCGAACGGCCGGGACCGGTCGAGGTTGACGTTGTAGAACGGGTCGTGGAACTGCTCGGAGCGGGGGACCCAGCGGTGGTCGAAGAAGGCATCGTCCGCGAGGTGCGGCTTGTAGCCCCTGGTCGCCGACTCGTGGTGATACAGCGTCGCGAACGGCGTGTAGACGACGCGGTAGCCGGCCTGCCGGACGCGCAGGCACAGGTCGACGTCGTTGAAGGCGATCCGCAGCCGCTCCTCAAAGCCACCGATCTCGTGGAACACCGACGGGCGCATCATGGTGACGGCCCCGGTCACGGCGGTGACGTCCCGCACGACGTCGCCGAAGCCCCACCAGCCGCCGTGGTCGACGTTGCCCGCGGCGCCCGCGCAGTAGTTGACGATGACGCCCTCGTGCTGCGGCCGGTCGTCGGGGAAGTAGAGCCGGCAGCCCACGGCCCCCACCTCGGGTCGCTGGGCGTGCTCGACGAGGGCCTCGATCCACCCCGGCTCGATGACCTCGGTGTCGTTGTTGAGAAACAGCAGCAGGTCACCGTCGGCGGCCCAGGCCGCGAGGTTCATCATGCGGGCATAGTTGAAGCGGTGCGGGTAGCGCAGCACCTTCCCGCCGTACGTCGCGAGGTAGGACAGCGAGCCGGGGTCATCGCTTTCGTTGTCGACGATGAGGAACTCGTAGTTGGTGTAGGTGCTCTTCTCACGGACGCTGTCGATTGCCCGCCGGAGCAGATGCTCGCCGTTGCGGGTCGGGATGATGATGGTCACCTTGGGCGTGCCGACAACGTCGTACCTGAGCCGGTAGGTGCTGGGCAGGATGCCGTCGACCGCCTTACCGGTGTAGCCGCGGCGGGTGAGCGACTCGCCCAGGGCCCGCTTGGAGGCCTCGAAAGCGTAGGGCTTAGCGTCGACGACGGCCGCCGTCGAGCCGGGCACGAGCCGCCAGGTGTACAGCGGTTCGGCGAGGTGGGCGACCCGGTCGGTCAGCTCGGACAGCCGCAGCAAGAGGTCGTGGTCCTGCGAGCCGTCGAAGCCCGACCGAAGGCCGCCGACCTGGGCGACCAGGGAGGTCCGGGCGACCGTCAGGTGGGTGACGTAGTTGCGCGACGTCAGGTGCTCAGGTGACCAGTCCGGCTTGAAGAACGGCTCCACCAGCCGGCCGCGCTCGTCCAGCTTGTCCTCATCGGTGTAGACCAGGTCGAGCTCGGGCTCGGCGCCCAGCTTCAGGGCCACCTCGGCGAGAGCGTGCGGCTTAAGCAGGTCGTCATGGTCGAGCAGGGCAACGTAGGTGCCCCGCGCGAGCGCGAGGGCTGCGTTGGTCGCGCCGCTGATGCCCTGGTTGGCCTCAAGCAGCACCACCCGGATCCGGGAGTCCCGCGTTGCCCACTGCTTTAACGCCTCTCGCGTGTCCGCGTTGGGCGAGCAGTCGTCGGCGATACAGAGCTCCCAGTGCGGGTAGACCTGGTCCACGACCGACTGCAGGGTGTCGGCCAGCACGGACGGCTCGCTGTTGTAGGTCGGCACCAAGATGCTGATCAACGGCGGGTTCTCCAGGGCCTCGACGCGCCGCATGAGCTCCTCGCGGCGGTCCGGGGTGAAGGCGTGCCCGCTGCGCCAGGCGGCATACTGCTCATCGGCCGTCGTGGTGCGGGGCTTGGCCGCGACCAGGCGGGTCTGCCGCTGCTCCGGGGTGAGGGCGATCATCGGCGCGGGGGGTGCGGGTGGAGGCGCGCCGACGGGTGCGAGGTCGCCGTCAGGGAGCAGCTCGCGGCCGAGCGGCGGGGCGACCCCGAGCCCGGCGAGGGCATGCACGAGCGCCCGCCGATAGTTGGCCCGGCCGCCGCTGGCGGCCCGGCCGTCGACGACCGCCCGGGCCTGCTCCCAGTCGGCCTGGTCGGCCAGCAGGTCAAAGGCCCGCAGGGCCAGCGCGGACGGGTCGGGGCAGACCACGGCGGGCCAGGTGTCCCCGAGGTCGAGGGCCGTGGCGCCGTGGGCGAGGGTCAGCACCGGGGTACGCGCCGCGCAGGCGAGCGACAGCGCCGCCCGGGCACCGTCACCGTGGGCGTAGGGGGCGAGCAGCACCCGGGCTGAGGCGACCGAACCGACCGGATCGTGGCCGAGGGGCTCGACGACCACTCCGGGCTCCTGGGCGAGCAGCTGCACGACCGGGCTGGGGTTGTCCGCCAGGACCCGCAGGGTGGTCCCGGGCCGTTGGGCGCGCACGATCGGCAACACCTCACGGACGGCCAGCACCGCAGCGTCCTCGTGGGCGGCGAGGGTGTCAGCCCCCGGCGAGGCCAGCACGACCAGGTCCGAGCGCTCCCGAACCGGCGCGGGGGCACCGGCCAGGGCGTCGGGGAGCACGACGACCCGCTTGGTCGGGAACAGCCCCTGGGCCTGGCGCCGGTCGTCGGCGGTCGCGACGAGGACGAGGTCGGCGCGGTCGAGGGAGGTCGCGACCCTCTCACGGAGCAGGCCGACCAGGCCGTGCAGGCCGCGGACCTCCTCGCGGACCACGAGCACCGGCTCCATCGACAGCACCCGGCGGGAGTCGAAGGCGTGCGCGAGCAGCACCCGGTTGGCCACCGGCTGGAAGCGGTCCAGGAAGGTCGAGAAACGGTGCTCGACGCGGATGCTGACCGAGAAGACCGTGGAGAAGCCCAGCCGGTGTTCGGCGAACCACGGCCCCCAGTCAGGACAGTCGCCCACGACTTCGACGCCCAGGTCGCGCCAGGGCGCGGTCACCGCGGGGCGGGCCTGCTCGCTGCTCAGCAGCACGAGCGGGATCTGCGGCCACAGCGCGACCAAGGCCCGGAGCAGCTCCACCTCGGGCCGGTCCCAGCGGGCCGCGAGGTCAGGCACCCGGTCGACCAGCACCAAGAAGCGCTCCCCCGCCTCGGGGATCGTCAGCTCCAGGTGCCCGCGCACCAGTGCCGCACCGGCAGTTGGCAGGTCGAGGTCGGGGTCGACGACGACCGTGCCGCGCGGGGCGGCCAGCCCCTGGCCGCCGTCGGCCAGGCCGAGGCTCGTGGGTGCCTGGTCACGCAGGAAGGCGCGGGCGACTCGTCCGCGGGTCGAGGGCGGCGGCGGGGTGGTGGTCACGACGACGACGTCACCGATGCCCGCGTCGAGGGCGCGTTGCAAAAAGACCCCACCAGGCGCGTCGTCGGGGACGCTCAGGTCGGTCGGTCGGGCGA
>JAYTHM010000269.1:0-5486 GCA_043732645.1 Frankiales bacterium | reverse complement strand
TCACCCCAGCCCAGCGGCTTGCTCGGTCAGCCGAGCGCCGTGGCCATCGGCTTGGGCATCGCGATCACGAGCGGGGTGGTGGCGATCGACGGGGGCTTGGTCATACCGATCAGGTCGGGCCCGTCAGCGGCCTGGGTCTTCTCGCGCAGCAGCCCGGTCCAGGACCTCACCGCTGGGGACCACACGTCGGGCCGCGAGCCGTCGCTCGCCTCGTCCCAGCCCCGGGCCAGCGCGTCGGCCGTTCCTCCGGAGGACTTGGACGTCACCGTGACCAGCGCGCAGGTGCCATCGACCTTGGTGCCGTTCCAGTCCGCGGCAATCTGTTTGAGCAGCGCGGCTTTCTCCGACGACGCCGTGAGATGCACCTGGGTGCAGCCCTTATCGACCTTTACCTGGCCAGGGCCCTTGGCGGTGGTGCTGTTGCCACCACCGGTGAGGACCTTGACGCCGACGATGATCCCCCCGCCGACGACCGCCGCCACAATCAGCGGTGCCCGTCTCGTCCCTGCCATCGCCTCGGCCCCCTGCTGGTGTGTGGCTGTCGTCTGCATCCTCACACCTTCCCCGCGGGTATGACGGGAAGTGCCTGTCCGCGCGCCACCCCCCACCTCTAGTTGACATAATGTTCATTATCGGCGTCATACCTTGGTGAGTGGGGGAGGGAAACGAAAGTGCCTTCAGTGGACCCAGGCGGACCACGACCGCAGCGAGCCGCTGCCCGGCCGACGCAGCCACGGCCATGGGTGCAGCGCCACGACGTCCAGCGCTGCGCTGCGCGCGCGGAACCCGGGCACCGGCGCGTGGGTCACCGCCAGTCGCCGACCCGCGAGTTCGACGACGGGGTCGCCGAGTCGCACCTCCACGTCGAGCTCGGCGAGCGTCTCGGCAAGGAACACCAAACGTTTGCCCGACAACCGCAGCCGGGACAGCAAGGGCTCGTCGAAGACGAACACCGACGGCAGGTCTGGGTGCGCGGCCAGGGCCGGGTCGTGCGAGCCGAGTGACTCGGCGGTCAACCACACCAGCTCGGGCGAGCCCGTGAGCCGTGCCGTCGAGGGCCCGCCGTCCGTCGTACCCCCAGTGACCCCGTCCGGAGGGGTGACGCTCGGTCCGGGCGTGCTGTCGGGCCAGTCCTGGATCGGGCAGGCCTGCTGCAGGGCGCAACTCCGGCACAGGCCGGGAGCGCGCTTCTCGACCTGCCAGCGCGAGAAGCCGTAGGGCTTGCCGGAGCCCGAACCGGTCGTCCACTGCCAGCCCAGACGGTTGGCGGCGCGTGAGCCGTCGAGCAGGTGCGCGAACATGCGGTCCTCGCCCTCTCGCCAGTCCCGGCCGCCGCGCACGGTCCACTGCGAGGCCAGCCACATGCGCGTCTGGTTGACCAGCCAGCCGTCGGTCTCCAGGTCACCAACGACCAGGTCCATGCAGGCCATGTCGCGTCGCCACGGGTCCTGCGTCGAGGTGACCCGCGGCTCGGTGCGCAGCGACCGCCACAGGTCCGACCCGATCCGGGCATAGAGGTGGCGGGCGTACTCCTGCCAGAGCAGCTCGTCGCGGTACTTGCTGCGGTCGGCGGGTGGGGCGGACCCAACCGCCTGCCACACCTGCGGCAGGGTCACCAGCCCGTAGCGGAGGTACGGCGACATCCGGCTCGCGCCGCGGGCGGACTCGGGCAGCACCTGGCTGCGCCGGCGCGCGTAGCCCGTTACATCCAGCCCCGCCAGCGCGGCGTCCGCTGCGGCCTGCCCACCGCTTATGGCGGAAGCGCGCGGCTCGTCGCAGGTCAGATGACCGAGGTGCTCGGCGACCCACGACACAGCGTCGGGACCGGAGGGAGGGCGAGGCAGGGCAGGCACGCCATGGAGTCTGGTCAGGTGCGGTCATCCGCGCGACCCGGAGCGATGTCGCAAGCGATGCGGAGCGTAGCTCGCTGCGGGGAGGGTCAGGGGTGCTCCGCAAGCCTCACCGTGGCAGGCGCAGGAAGGAAACTGACGACGTTGCCCATACCGGACGGATCACCACGCGCCCGTAGGAGCGCGAGGCGTCGATGATCAGGCCGTTGCCGAGGTACATCCCGACGTGCGACATGGGCGCTCCGTAGAAGATGAGGTCGCCGATACGCGCGTCCCGGAGCGCGACCCGGCGGCCGGATGCCACCAGCCGGGACTGGGTCGCGGGGAGGATCCGCCCGCCCGCCCTGTGCCAGGAGCTGCGGACCAGGTCGACGTCGGACATCGTCCGGTTGCCCAGGTAGGCCCGCGCCCGAAGAGCGGCCCGCGCGGCCAGCGCGGACCGCGCTGTCCCGACAACTGGCAGCCCCGTCAGCAGAGCCCTTCCCCACGGCACAGCGGCCGTCACACCTAACGCAGGGATCGCCCGATGCTGGTGAGCAGGCGCACGGTCTGGAGCGGGTACGGCCGGGGCGGACCCCCTCCACGGCCGGACCGCCACCATGCCGGCCCGGGGCACGCGCCCGAACCGGACCGTTCCCGTCCACCACACGTTGCGCTCGACGACGCCCCTGCGGGACGACGCGGCGTCGATCATGACAACCTTCGTTCCCGCGCCGGTCGAGGTCCGGTGCTCGACGAGCCCGACGTGCGTCGCTGGGTCACCGAAGAAGACGAGGTCGCCCGGCAAGGCCTGCTCGGCTGGAATCGGCACCGTCCACGCCTGCTGCTGCGAGGAGGTTCGCGGAATGCCCTCCACTCCCCCGACGGTCCTCCACATGACCGAGGTCAGGCCCGAGCAGTCCCAGGTTTCTGGCCCCGTCGCACCCCAGGTGTAGCTGTCATGAAGGTGCGCCTTCGCTGCGGCCACGACGGCCGCGGCTGGGTCCCTGACGGTCCTGCCATGAGCTGCCGCGAGCGACACCCCTGCGAGCAAGACGCACAGGACCAGCACCCCGACGCTCCGGGTGAGCCCTCGGGCAGGACGCGCGACACCTGCCCAGCGCCGGCTTCGTGAGGGAACTCGCACCGCGTGTCTCCTGTGACGTATGGGCCTCATATGGTGTAGGGGCTCGGCAGAAGGCAACCTGGACCTGAGGTCGCGCACACTGGCAATGTGCCCTGCTGGGTCGCCCGGCCCGGGACACCTGAGCGCAGGCACCCGGCGCCCGGCAGCTGAGCCGGGCAGATTGGTGTCAGCTGGGCGAACGAGGGAATCCTCTAGGGCGTCCGGTCGTTGGACACCCTGACAACCCTTGTACGGAGGAATCCCGATGAGTGACCGCGTTCTGCGAGGAAGCCGACTGGGCTCGGTGAGCTACGAGAGCGACCGCCACACCGAGTTCGCGCCGCGCTCGCTGACCTCCTACGACTGTCCCCAGCGGCACGAGACGGCCGTCCCCTTTGCCGCCGAAGCAGACATCCCCTACACGTGGGAGTGCAAAGTCTGTGGCGCCCAGGCGATTCGCCGCGATGCCGAGGCCCCTGAGGCCAAGGCCGTCAAGCCCACGCGCACCCACTGGGACATGCTGCTGGAGCGGCGCTCTATCGCGGAGCTCGAGGAGGTGCTCGCCGAGCGCCTCGCCGTGCTCCACGAGCACCAGGGACAGGTCAAGGCGCAGCTCAAGGCCGATGCCGCCAAGACTCGAAAGAAGAGCGCCTAGCTCTCCGGCGGGCCCACGACGCTTCCTTCGACGAGCCTTCCTCCCGTGAAGCGCCTGTCGTCGACGTGCCCCTCGGCGAGCTCCCCGTCGACCACCTAAGGGCCATTCTCGCGCGGAATCGGTGCGCCGAGCAGGCGTCGGGTCAGTAGGCCGATCATCAGTCGCCGCACGACCGCGCGGGTCGGTGGCAGGAAGAGCACCCCGATCACGTCCGTGACGAAGCCGGGCGTGAGCAAAAACGCCCCCCCGAGCACGACCAGGGCATCAGCGGTCTCCTCTGCTGCTCCGGCTCCGGAACCCCCACACCGTCACCCGCCATAGCGCCTCGACGACGATGGCTCGGCTCATCTTCGACTCGCCCCGTTCGCGTTCCACGAACGTGATGGGGACCTCGACCACCCGGTGGCCAGCCCGCCAGATCTGCCAGGCCAGGTCGACCTGGAAGCAGTATCCCTGCGAGGCGACGCCCGCGGCGAGGACCGTGTCGAGGATCTCCCGCCGGTACGCGCGGTAGCCGCCGGTGGCGTCTTTGAGGGGCAGGCCCAGCGCCAGCCGGGTGTAGGCGTTGCCGCCGCGGCTGAGGAGCTCACGAGAGCGTGGCCAGTTGACGACCTTCCCACCGTCGACCCAGCGGCTGCCGAGGACCAGGTCCGCGTGCTCGAGGGCGGCCAGCAGCTGGGGCAGCTGCTCCGGCGCGTGTGAGCCGTCCGCGTCCATCTCGACGACGACGTCGTACCCCCGATCCTTGGCCCAGCCGAAGCCCGCGACGTAGGCAGCCCCGAGGCCCTCCTTGCCGGCGCGGTGCAGCACGTGCACCCAGTCCTGCCTTGCGGCCAGGTCGTCGGCGATGGCTCCGGTGCCGTCTGGGCTGTTGTCGTCGACGACGAGCAGGTGCGCGTCAGGGACCGCGTCGTGCAGCCGGCCCGCGATGATCTCGAGGTTGTCCCGCTCGTTGTAGGTGGGGACGATGACGAGCACGGTCACGCGCGAACCCCCGTGCGGCGTCCGGTCAGGACCGCACCCAGGCCCAGCAGCGACAGGACCAGCTCGGGCCAGCCGCCCAGCCGGGTGGCCAGCGTGCGGCCGTCCCGCAGGGCGACGCGCTGAACGATCAGGTCGCGGGTGAACACCCGCGAGCGCGCCTGCAGGTGACCATCCGGTGCGATCACGGCAGACACCCCGCTGGTCGCCGCGACCAGGACGGTGCGTCCGTGCTCGACCGCCCTCAGTCGTCCCATGGCGAGCTGCTGGGTGGTCTCACCGCTACGGCCGAACGTCGCGTTGTTGGTCTGCACGACCAGGAGCCTGCCCCCTCCGGTCACCACGTCACGCACCACCCCGTCGTCGGCGACCTCGAAGCAGATGACATCGCCGAGCCGCACCGGGCCGACGGTGAGCACGCCGGGGGCCGTCCCCCGGGCGAAGTCATGCGGAACCAGGTCGACTTTGTGGGTGATCCACCGGACCTGCGACCGGTACGGGATGTACTCACCGAACGGCACCGGGTGCCGTTTGACATACGTGGCGCCCGGCCCGGTCGTGGGGTCCCACACGATTGCTCGGTTGCTGATGTAGCGGCCGGGCCCGTCGGTGACGGCCCCTACGAGGACCGGCACGCCGATGTCCTGGACGGCGCTCATGATGATCGCGGCGGCCCGCGCGTCAGTGTAAGGATCGAGGTCGGAGGCGTTCTCGGGCCAGATGACCAGGTCGGGCTGCGGCAGCCGGCCGGCCCGAACGTCCGCGGCGAGCTCGTGGGTCGCGTCGGCGTGGTGGGTGAGTACGGCGGACTGCTGCGCGAACGCCTCCAACCCCAGCCGCGGCACGTTCCCCTGTACGACGGCGACCGTGACCTCCGTCCCCGACGTGGGGACCG